>DOQE01000134.1:20876-23232 GCA_003512585.1 Bacillota bacterium
CGAATAACGTATTATAAAATAATAGACCCGTGTTATTAATTGGGGAATCAAATGGGACTAAGGCACACTCACCTAAATAAGCAGAACCTTCATCTAATGTCAAAATAGATCTTAAAGCTTCTTCTCCAACTTCGGCATGGACATCGACGGCTTTTCCCTTTTCAAATTTTACCCAGAAGTCTTTTATTAATTGTCCTTGATAGACTAATGGCTTTGCTGAATAGACTATTCCTTCTGCTTCTCCTTTTTTTGGTGAAGTAAATACTTCTTCGCTTGGGATATTTGGTTGGAAGAAAGTTCCATCTAATGTTTTTTCTCCTCCTCCAAGCCAAATTACGTTTGGAATTAATCCCACTTTTAAATTTGTTCCATTACTTGACGTGTAGTGCAAGCTTTTTAAATGTAAGGAGTTTAAATAAGAACAACGATTTTTTAATATTTCGTCATGCTTTTCCCAATTAAAGATGCCATTTCCATCACTTGCCCTTGATGTTAAAAGGATAGCTTCGTATAACTTTTCCTTTGCTTTGGCTAATGTTAAGCTTGGGAAAACTTTTTTGGCCCATTTTTTTGAAGGGACGCCACAAATGCACCATTGGTACTTATTTTCCCTAGCTTCTATATATTCGGCTACTGCTTTATATTTTTCTCTTTTTATTTTGGCAGCTTTAGCGGCGTCTATTCCTTTGCTTGCATCTGGATCATCCGAATCAAGCCATAAATAGGCAGGGAGCTCTTTAGTAAACCATTGTTGATAGGCTACCTCCATTGGCAAGGTTTCACATAAAGCTTTGGTTGAAGCTTTTTTCATTTGAACTTTGTTAACTTTTTCTGATTGCCAGAGGACGTGGACGTATTTTGCCCCTTGCGCATAACATTCTTTTGTTACTAAGCAGACAAAATCCTCTATATCGGCATTGGCTTTAATAATTACCGATTGTCCCTTTTTTAGAGCAAGCCCACTTGTAACAATTAATTTTGCATAAGCTTTTTCTATTGTTTTGTTCATAAATGCATCCTTTATTTTTACTATGCGATATACTTTACTTGGTTTTAAGAAAAAAGGTATTAGAAATTATGGAAAATAAAGTAGAAGAAAGAAAAATGTATAAGGTTTGGGCCATTTGGAATTATGTTGAAGCCTTTTTATTAATTTGTGCTGGTGTTTTAGGAGTTGTATTTGGGTCTATTTCTGATTTGTCTAACTCTTCTTCCATAAATATAACGATTGCCATAGTAGCTGGTTTATTTGTTATTTTAGATGGCATATTAAGAATATTTATGGCTTTGGCATCAATGAAAGAAAGCGAGGAATCAATACTTTTAATAGCAGGATTTGAAGTATCGATTGGAATTGTCATAATGCTCACTTATACAATTTTTATTGAATTGCTTATTAAATTTTTAGCTGTCCTATTAATTGTAATGGGTGTTTTGCTAGTCTTATTTTCAATTTTTTCCATAATAAAAAAGACATCTAAGACGTTCATGCCTATTTTAGAAATTTTATTTGGCGCTGTTTTAGTTTCCGTGGGTATTGCTGTTTTGATAATGTTTTATAGTAACGACCCTTCTATATCCAATAAGATAATGATTTTAGTTGCCGGCATCATTATGGCTTTAGCTGGCGTGGCTCAACTTATTGTTGCTACGATTCAATATAAAAAGAGCAAAAAGAAATATGGTGTTTCTTTAAAAGAGGAAGAAGAAAACAAAGTAGATAAGAACGACAAGAAATCTAATAAAAAGAGTCATGACGATAAGCAAAAAGTAATTGATGTTCAAGAAGTAAAGGACGAAGAAATTAAGAAAATTGGACAAAAAGAGGAAAGTGTAAATAAAAAAGAAGAGGAAGAGGGTATAAAATAAAGTTAATTGGAGGATAGAAAATGTTTAGAAAAGGAAAAATTGGTTGGACTATTTGGAACGTAATTGAAGCTTTGATTTTGATTGTCGGCGGTTCTTTGTTCTGCGCTTATTCTAGAAACAGTGATTTCCAGGCAACCTGTATTCTAATTGTTGCCATTTTGGTTATTGTCGATGCTGCTTTGCGTTTATTACTTAACGTTTTAAGCGTTTTTACAATTGGCAGCATGAGTTTAGTGAAAACCGATTATGCCGCTGCTTTGACTGGAACGGCCGAGCTTTCTCTTGGTGTTGGGCTTATATGGCTGCAAAACAATTTCTCACAAGCTGAAATTATCTTTAAGTTTATCGGTTTGTTCATTGGAATATTCTTGATTGTCTTAGGAACTATAATGGCTTTATATGCAATTATATATATTGTAAAAAAAGTACAAAGCCTTGGCATTAATATTTCTTATATTGTTATAGCTGCTTTATCTATTGCTTTAGG
>DOQE01000134.1:23263-23721 GCA_003512585.1 Bacillota bacterium
ATATTAGCCATTGTCTATTTAACTAATGGCGAAAACGTTAGAATGTTCTTCTTTATCGTTATGGGCATAGCCCTTATCTTTAGCGGAGTCTTGCTTTTCTATTTAACTATTTCTTTTTTAGGGAAAGCCAAAAAGGTAGAAAAACATGTTGAAAACTTTATTAATGGTGATGAGAAAAACGCAAAAGAAGATGAACATAAAGATGCTATAACAACAGAAGTAGAAGAAACTCCTGCTTCTACTAGCGATAACGAAGAATAAAGAAATATGATCATAATTTGGGGTCAATTATTGACCCCTTTTCTTTTAAGGATATAAAATTTAACTATGGATTTTTCAGGTTGGGAAAAGCTTTCCTTAGTCGATTATGATGACAATATAACAACGACCTTATTTACTTCTGGCTGCAATTTTAAATGTCCATTTTGCCATAATGGCGATTTGGTTCTTCATCCTGG
>DOQE01000134.1:23814-24978 GCA_003512585.1 Bacillota bacterium
AAGGCGTTTTGGATGCTGTTTGCGTTTCTGGTGGCGAGCCTACATTAATGAGTGATTTAGAAGAAAAACTTACTTTTATTAAGTCATTAAATTATAAAGTGAAGCTAGATACGAATGGGTCTAATCCCAAAACAATGAAGTCATTGTTAGAAAAACATTTAGTTGATTACATAGCAATGGACATTAAAAACTCCAAGGAAATGTATGGGAAGACCATTGGCGTTGCTAATTATGATCTTTCTTTAATAGAAGAGTCGGTTAATTTTTTACTAAACTCCTCCTTTGATTATGAATTCAGGACTACTTTAATTGATGAATTCCATACTGAAAAAGAGATTGAAGAAATAGGACAGTGGATAAAAGGCGCTAAAAGATATTTCTTGCAGCATTATATTGATAGCGAAAATTGTATCCAACATGGCTTGCATGAAGTGCCTTTAGAAAAAGCAAAAAGTTATTCTAAAATATTAAAAAAATATATCCCCCAAGTTTATCTTAGGGGATATGATGATTAGCTTAGGCTATCGATATATCTAACGCTTGATAGGGATGCTATGGCCCCGTCGCTAGCAGCTGTAATTACCTGGCGAACTTTCTTTTTAATACAATCGCCAACAGCAAATACGCCTTTTGTCTTTGTTTGTTTATTTTCGTCTACTAAGATAAATCCATTTTCTAGGTCTGCTAAGTTGGCAAATTTTTCATTGTCTGGAACTTGGCCTATGGCTATAAAGGCCCCATCTGCAGGAATGGTTATTATTTCATTTGTCTTTGTATTGACAAACTCAATGGCTTTGAGTTCGCTTTCGCCAATTAATTTTTTCGAAGATAGATTATGAAAAATAGTTACATTTTTTAATTCTTTCAATTTATCTATTAGTATTTGGTCGGCAAAAAACTTATCAAACAAGGTAGCTATCGTAACTTTATTGCATATTGAGGATAAACTTATGGCGTATTGTAAGGCTGTATTTGCATCCCCGATTAAAATAACATCTTTCCCTTTATAGAAGGCTCCATCGCATACTGCACAGTAACTAATCCCATGGCCTATGAGTTTATCTTCGTTTTCTAAGCCTAGTTTTCTATGCTTACAGCCTGTCGCGATTATTATCGATTTTCCTTCATATTCAGAATATTTTGTTTTTACTAGGAAATGCTTTT
>DOQE01000142.1:0-1851 GCA_003512585.1 Bacillota bacterium
ACGTTCCGTCCATATTCCGGTTATATATGCCCCACGCCTAGCCGCAGCCTTAATTAGGCATAAATTAGAAGACAATAGAATAAAAGACCCAATCAAAATAGTAGAATACGACACAAATTCCATAATCAGGGTAGCAGATGAATTTACGGTCTCTTTCTTCAGGGTTACCCACTCCATTCCAGATTCATATGGGATTTGTATCGATACAAAGCAAGGAAGAATCATAGAAACTGGTGATTTCAAAATCGATTTGACTCCGGTCGGACCTAATTTTGAATTAGATAAATTAGCTAGGCTTGGAAGCGAAGGCGTCGATTTGTTAATGGCTGATTCTACTAATGCCGAAATAGAAGGATATACTCCAAGCGAAACTAATGTTAGGGCTGGAGTAGAAGAAATATTTGAAAAAGCGCCGGGTAGAATTATTGTTTCTACCTTCTCTAGCAATATAAACCGTATCCAACAAGTAGTTGAAATAGCAGCAACCCATAAAAGAAAAATCTGTATTCTTGGCCGTTCCATGAAAAATGTTATCTCCATCGCTAGAGAATATGGATATATAAAAATTCCAGATACTTCATTAATTGAAGAAACGATGCTAAAAAATTACAAATTGTCCGATGTTTGCATAATTTGTACTGGCTCCCAGGGTGAACCAATGGCAGCCTTATCTAAGATTGTCTCAGGCGATAATAGAAATACCGCCATCTATCCTGGCGATACAGTCATATTTTCTTCAAACCCAATCCCAGGAAATGGGGTTTTAGTTGATAGGCTAGTTAATAATTTGGTCAAAATGGGGGCGGATGTTAAACAAAACTCCTTGGCTTTCTCCTTGCATTCTTCCGGTCACCCCAGTAGACAAGAACTGCGTTTAATGCAACGTTTGGTAAGGCCTAAATATTTCATGCCAGTCCATGGTGAATATAGAATGCTAAAGTTACATGGCGATGTAGCAATGCAATTAGGGATGAAGAAAGAAAATGTCTTCATTTGCGATAACGGGGATAACATAGTCTTAAAAAACCACAAAATAGAAAGTGGCATTCATATTTCTGCTGAAGACGTCTATATCGACGGAAATGATTTAGATGGCGTTTCAGGTGCCGTCATGAGCGATCGCGATGTCTTAAAAAATGATGGAATGATCTCAGTCTTGTTAACAATTGAACCGAAAACAAATACCTTAATCGTCCCTCCTTTAGTATATGCTAGAGGCTTTGCGTCAAGCGAAACTAGCCACGTTGTAAGACATTCCCAAATAAGGGCTGAAGAAGCCGTAAGGGAATTAATGAAAGAAAGAGTTAGCTTTAGCGAAATCAAAGCCACGATAAAATCCGTCGTCTCAAAATATGTAGAAAGAAAGACCGGAAGGAAGCCAATGATAATTCCAGTCATAATGAATAAGGATTAAAAATGTTTATCTTAGCCTCCTCTTCCCCTAGAAGAAAAGAATTATTAAAAAAACTACTTCCTTCTTTTCAAATAGAAGTGCCTAATATTGATGAATCGCTTTTAGATTTGCCTCCTAAAGATTTAGCCTTAGAAGAAGCCAAAGCCAAAGGATATGCGATAGCTAGTAAACATAAAGACGATGAAATACTTGCCTGCGATACCATCGTAATTTTTAACAATAAAGTATTAGGAAAGCCACATACAAAAGAAAAGGCCATTGAAATGTTAGAAGAATTAAATGGCAAGGAACATATTGTAAATTCTGGTTATATTTATATTGGGAAAGGAAAAGAAATAACTAGGACCGTTTCTACTAAAGTTTATTTTAATTCATTAAGCAAAGAACAAATAATAGAATACGTGGATAAGTTTTTGCCTCTAGATAAAGCCGGGGCA
>DOQE01000142.1:1873-6252 GCA_003512585.1 Bacillota bacterium
CGGAATCCAAGACGATTATCCTTTAATTAATCATATAGAAGGTAGCTTTTATAATGTAATGGGCTTGCCCATTGAAGATATTCAAGCACATGTCTTCAACAAAAGATGATTCATTCGCCAAAAATACGATTATAAACTTCTTTAGAGTCACCTTTTAAAACAAGGGTCAATTTATTTGACATCAAGATAAAGCCATCTACTCCGGCAAACTTTAGTTTTTCTTTATCCACTTTATCATAGTCTTTAAGCGTAACTTCAATTCTAGAACCGACAAGTTTATAATTAATTAAATTATCTTCCCCGCCGAAAGAAGAAATATATTCGCTTTTGCTACCCCTACTTTTATTTTTATTTTTCTTTGATTCTTTCTTTTTGTTAAAACGATAAAGAAAGAAAATTAAGGATAAAACCAAAACTATAAGCCCAACTACCCCCAAAGCTAGATATAAGGCATTTTGTTTTAAAAAGGTATTGAAGTCCAAATAGATAAAATAAAGAAGAAACATACATAATCCTTTCACTGAGTTATAATACCACAAGAGGAAGCAAACTATGTCAAATGCAATCGAAATTGAAGCAAAAATCCTTATATCCCAAGATGAATATAGAAAACTAGCCAAGGCATTTCCTTATAGCCCAAGATATATACAAACAAATTACTACATAGATAGCAAGGATAGAATCTTAAATAAAGAAGGCATAGCCTTAAGGATAAGAGAAAGAAACTCCCAATATGAATTAACCTTAAAAACCCCGTTGTCGCAAGGTTTATTGGAAAAAAACTGCACGATAAGTCATGAACAATTTCTAGATTTTACAAATAAAGGAATATTCCCTAAAGGCGACACATCAAGATTTTTGACGATGTTAGATATCGATATAGCTGCTTTAAAGATCATAACATCATTAACGACAGAAAGAATTGATGTCGAATATGAAGGTGGTTTATTGTCTATAGATAGGAATGTTTATTCTGGCATCACCGATTATGAGGTCGAATTTGAATATAACAATTTAGAAGGCGCGAAAGATATTTTGTCCAATTTATTAAAGAAAAATGACATAAATGACTTTACTTTCTCAAATAATTCAAAAACTTATCGAGCCATGCAAGCTTTAAAACAGTAAAAAGAAGGCAAGAGTAATCTTGCTTTTTTATTTATTGGCTTCTTCTATTTTATTTTTAGCAGGCAAGAAAAATAAAGCGAAAGAAAAAATAACAAGCGAAAGAGGATATAGAAAACGATACATATTGCCTTCTAATAAATTATTTAAGGTAAAAAATGTATTCAAAGAAGAGAAAATATCCAAAGCAAAAAAGTTCAAGGCAAAAGTAGCCAAAGCAAAGACTAACGAAAAAATAGAAAGAATTAAATTAGCTTTATAACTCTTCTTTTTGTAAGAAATAGAAATACAAGCAAGAGAAAAGATAATAAAAAGCAAAGATGTAAAACTAGAAATTATCGAGCATAAATAAAGTGGATTTGCTAAATCAAAATCTTCCAATAAGAAAGACTCTAAACCTTTTATCATTCCAGAAAGGCCAAAAACTAGAGATAAAAGGATAGATCCAATTAAGGCAGTCGATCTGGATTTATTGGCTATCCCTACTAAATAACCAATCATAAAAAAGAAAGAAAGAATAGCAAATATACTTAAAAGAAGAGGAGGCAAATATACTAAATAAAAAGTATTTTTCCTCACCAAATCAAAAACCATATCCCCAAACCACATGAAATTGTATAAGCCAATAAAGATAAAACAAAAAAACAAGGCAAAGGAAAATAAAGTCAATAACGTAAAAGAAATTGTTCCAAAGTTATTCTTCTTATTCATTTTTTATCATCCATCTTATCTTTGGCATGAGGGCAAGTGGAATAATTCTCACATTCTTTAGGAGAACAATACATCTCCGCAAGCCTTCTAGCCCTAGGAATAAAAGTCCTGATTTCTTCCTCGTTATAGCCAACTTGCAATCTTCTATCGTCTACAATGATTGGACGTTTTAGAATCGAAGGATTCTTTCTAATGAAATCAATTAATTCGGAAATGGTCATATCGTCGAAATTAATGTTATTTTCCGAGACGATTTTAGAACGAGTCGAAATAATATCATCGGTTCCATTTTCGGCTTTGGCTATGACTTCTTTTACATCTTCTACGGATAAAGTATCGCCAAAAATATTTTTAGCCTCGTATGGAATATGCTGCTCATCGAACCATTTTTTTACCTTGCGACAGCTTGAACAAGATGGAGAAGTATAAATCTTAATCATGACAAATTCATTATAGCACAGACCAAAGATTAATAATTAATCTTAAGACGAAGTTTGTAATAAAACAAAAACGCGTAAATTTATATTACTATTAAGGCCAAATATATAAACAAATTCTCTTTTTAGTGTACAATAAAGCCTTGAAAAGAGGTTTGTTATGACTCGGATTTTATCTGGAATTAAGCCAACTGGCAATGTTACATTAGGAAATTATATAGGCGCCTTAAAACATTTTAAAGATTTTCAAGACCAAGGCGAAGTATTTATCTTTATCGCCGATTTGCATGCCTTGACTTTGCCAATAGATCCAAACTTCTTAAATAAAAATTCTAGAGACATTGCTTGTTTTTATCTAGCATCTGGACTAGATCCAAAGAAAACAACTATATTTTTGCAATCTAGTGTCCCCGCCCACGCCGAATTAAATGCAATATTGCAGAATTATCTATACATGGGTGAATTGTCTAGAATGACTCAGTTCAAAGATAAATCAGCGAAAATGAAGGAATCCGCGATTGGACTTGGCTTATTTGCCTATCCGGTTTTAATGGCGGCCGATATTGTTTTATATGATGCAGACATTGTCCCGGTTGGAGAAGACCAAATCCAACATGTAGAAATCACTAGAGACTTAGTAAACAGGATGAATTCTAGATACGGGGAAGGGACTTTGGTTCCCCCAAAGTATCAAATAAATAAAGTCGGCGCTAGAATAATGTCGTTAACTAACCCGACCGTAAAAATGTCTAAAAGCGATCCAAAAGGCGATATTTTCCTTTTAGATGACTTAAAGACAATTAGAAAGAAAATAATGTCTGCCGTAACTGATTCCGGAAGCGAAGTCAAATTCGATAAGGAAAATAAGCCAGGCATTTCAAACTTATTGACAATCTATGCTTCAATAAAGGAAATTAGCATCGAAGAAGCCGAAAAGAAATTTAAAGAAGTTAACGAGGCGTACGAAGTTTTGTCCGATAAAGAAAAGCGCGCCCGTTACGACCAATTCGGCCATGCAGGCGTCGATCCCAACTTCGGTGCCGGAGGCGCCGGCGGATCGGGATTCGGCGGCGGTTTCGGCGGNNAAGCCGAAAAGAAATTTAAAGACTATAGATATGGCGATTTTAAAAAAGAAGTCGCCGATGCCGTCGTTGATGAGATTGGCCCATTCCAAGAAAGATACCATCATTATTTAGACTCTAAGGAATATCTAGAAGTCTTACGCCAAGGAAGAGAAAAAGCTGCTTTAGTAGCCAATAAGACGCTAAAAAGGGTTCAACACGCCGTAGGACTATTAGATATTGATGAATAAAAAGCTAATTGCCATAGATTTAGATGGAACTTTATTAAAAAAAGATGAGACATTAGGAGAATATAGCCAAAAAGTCTTATCTAGGTTAATTGAAGAAGGCCATTTGGTTATTTTAACTTCAGGTAGGCCCACTAGAAGTTTGTTACCTATTTATAAGCAAATGAATGGTAACGCACCTATCATTTCATATAACGGGGCCGTTATTTTTAATCCCTCTGATAATTGTTTTCCCTATATAAAAAAATGCATTCCAGCTGAATTTGCCCTAAAGATAATAAAAGAAGGAGAAAAGATATTTAGCTCGATTGTTTTAGATGATTCTTTGTTTCTTTATTCATTAAGAAATGATAATTATTTAAAGAAATATTTCCCTTATGAAGGAATTAAAACTAAATTTGGAAAAATAAATTCCTTTCCTAATAAGGAAATACTTTCATGTGTTTTTAAGTCAAGCCACAAATACGATGAAGAATTAAAAAAATTACTACACGGGTCAAATAAAATAAAATTACGTCATTGGAGAAATTCCTTTTATAGCGAGCTTTATCTAGAAGAGGTAAATAAAGGTAATGCTTTACAATATATTCTCGATTACTACAAAATCAAAAAAGAAGATTGTATAGGTTTTGGCGACTCCTTTAATGATTTATCGATGTTAGAAAGAGTCGGACAACCTTTTGCCATGAAAAACGCCAAATCAAAAATATTGCTAGAAAAGTTTAATGTAACAAAAAAGAGCAACACCCAAGAAGGAGTTGCTCTTACTCTAGCTTCTTTATTTAACTTCTAATCCA
>DOQE01000142.1:6277-9104 GCA_003512585.1 Bacillota bacterium
CTTCTAATCCAAGCCGATTCATAATTCCGGCGTATATTGATTTGGCTTTAATATCTAACCCCTCACTAGTTTTGCCTTTTGTTTCGATATAGAACTTTACCTTAGGTTCGGTCCCACTTGGCCTAATGGCTAAGGTTGAACCATCTTCAAACCTATATTTTAAAACATCGGATACGGGCAAGCCCTCAATCTTTTTAGTTGTTCCATCATCAAAAGTAATGACATCGTGTAGGTAGTCTTCAATTGATTTGACTTTTAATCCTGCTAGGGAAGTTAAAGGTGATTCATGAAGTTCCTTCATAAGCCGCTTCATGGTATCATTGCCTTCCATCCCTTCAAAATAAGCATCATTTAAGCAAGCATGATGATAACCATATTTTTCTTCTAGGTTTTTAAAGGCTTCATCAAGGGCGATGCCTTTTCTTTTATAATAAAGAGCCATTTCCGAATATAGCAAGATAGCTTGAACCCCATCTTTATCCCTTACAAAGGGTTTAACTAAGCAGCCATAAGATTCTTCATATCCAAAGACAAAAGTTGGCCCATGTCCTATTTTTTCATAGTGATGGATTCTTTCCCCAATATATTTAAATCCCGTCAAAAAGGATTCGACTTTCACTCCATAACTAGTGGCTATGCTACGGCCCAAATCGCTTGTAACGATAGTATCATACATCACAGGATTTTCTGGCATTATCCCTTTCTCGAGGTAAGACTTAAATAAATAATCGATTAGCAAAGCTCCGGATTGATTCCCGGTTAATCTTTCATAATTCCCCTTAGAAGAAAGATAGGCTAACCCGCATCTATCTCCGTCAGGATCAGTCATAACGCATAAATCGGCATGATTTCTTTTAGCGTATTCTAGTGATAATTCCCAGGCGGAGGCCACTTCTGGATTTGGAGATTTGGTAGCCCCAAAATCTGGATCATGGACACATTGTTCTTTAACGGGGATTATTTCATAACCTGCCGATTCAAATACTTTTAAAGCAGATTCAAGGCTAGCGCCATGTTGGGGAGAATAAATAACTTTGAATCCATTTTTGTCTAGCTCAGGATGAACTTGGCAAGACAAAACCAAAGAACAATATTTTTCATCTAACTCAGGCGAGATAATTTGATTAATGCCTTTTTTAGAAGATGAAGGGACTTCTATATCCAATTCATTGGGAAGAGAAGAAAGAATATCTAACATTGGTTGAATGGAGTCAGGTACTAATTGGCAGCCAGTATCATCATAAACCTTATAGCCATTATATTGCTTTGGATTATGGCTAGCCGTGACCATGATTCCACCGCAGCATCCTAATTCCCTAACGGCAAAGGAAAGTTCTGGAGTAGGACGCAAGGAATCAAAAATATAAGTATTAATGCCCATTTGATTTAAAATGCGGGCGCTTAATAAAGTAAAATCCCTCGAATGATGCCTATTGTCATGGCTTATGGCCACTCCTCTATTCTCGGCATTTTCATAAGTTTTTTTAACAAATAAACCAAAAGCAATGGCAACCCTAGTAATGGTATGCTCATTTAATCTATTGGTTCCAGGACCTAGAATGCCTCTCATTCCACCTGTTCCAAATTCGGCATCCTTATAAAATGCGTCTGCTTTTTCTTCCTTACTCATACTAAGAAGAATTAGCTTATCCTCTTTCGAAACCTTGCTAGAATTTAACCATCTATTGTAATTTGTAATGTAATCCATAAATTTCTCCGTAAATATTTTTGTATCATTTAGTTAACTTTTCAATGATTTGCGTATATTTTTCGCTTAAGGGTGATATAAACTCCTTATTTGATAAAGAAGCAAGCACCCCGTTAAGCTTTCCAAATTTAATTTTATAGGCGTGAAGGAATTGACTGTCTAAACCAGTAAGGGCCTCTACTTTCTTATTCAAAGAGAAATCACCATATTTATCATCGCCGATAATTGGGTGCCCAATAGAAGCAAAATGAACGCGTAATTGATGGGTTCTCCCCGTGCAAAGTTCTGCTTCTAATAAAGTAAACTCGCCATACCTATTAATTACTTTATATTTTGTTAAGGCAGATTTTCCTCCTTCTTCAATTTTACGTATATATACTCTTCCTTCCAAAGAATCTTTGTATAAAGGCTTATCGATTTTCCCATTAGAAGAAACATCCCCTTTTACTAACGTTAAATAATATTTAGCAATGTTTTTTCTTTCTTTAAATAAATCGGTTAACTCTTTTAATCCGGCATCGGTTTTTCCATATATTATCAATCCAGAAGTATTTCTATCTAGTCTATGGGCAGGAGATGGGATAAAAGAGGAAGAGTTAGGATCAAATTCGCCTTTAAAATAAAGATAATCCAAAACAGCGTTGCCTAAAGTTTCTCTATTTCCTACCTTATCTCCATATACGAGCACCCCGGATGGTTTATCAATAAGCAATACATTTTTATCTTCGTAGACAATATGATATGGCAAATCTTTTTTGCAAACGGGCCTAGGCTTTTTAAAATCTTCCATTTGCTTATCGCTTACATAGATTCGAACTATATCACCTTCTTTTACGATAGCGTCTTTTTTAACCCAATGGCCATTGATTTTTATATCTTTCTTTCTAAAAGCCTTATATATAAAGCCCAAAGGGGCGTCGGAAAGATATTTCTTGACAAACTTTTCAATTTTTTGGCCCGAGGAAGAAGATGAAACTTTTATTTCTTGCATAATCCAAGTTATTATACCATAGATAAAAAAATACATTGCGAACCAAAAAGAAAGAACTTATAATCTTTCTTGCCTTTTTAGGCAAACGGAGGAATACCCAAGTGGTTGAAGGGGCGGGCTTGGAAAGC
>DOQE01000093.1:0-206 GCA_003512585.1 Bacillota bacterium
GGCACAATAATTTATTCTATTCGGTGAGTTTTAACGGTTATACCCTTGCCAATAATAGCGACTATTCACCTTTAGAGAATTATACGGTTGCCTGGGGTCAATCTTTGTTCAATACTCCTTCTTATCTAGATGGAAGCGAAGGGAAATATGTTCCAACCGGATTTAAATTTGATTTGGCAACAAACCAGGTTTTGCTAAATTTAGGT
>DOQE01000093.1:233-403 GCA_003512585.1 Bacillota bacterium
GTGGTGCGGCAAGTTCATCAACGTTGGATCCACAAAATTATTTGTTATTTGATTTAGACGATCCTAGCGACGCTTATCCTGATTTTAAAGGTTTTACGACAGGAGAAGTTTATATTTCTATCAGGAGTGAAGAAAGTGGTAAATTTAGTGTTGCTAAAATAGGACATTCC
>DOQE01000093.1:448-2796 GCA_003512585.1 Bacillota bacterium
AGGAAATTTATTGACATACGGATATGACTTTTCCAATATGATCAAAGGGGCTAAAAGCCATTATTACCCTTTGCCGAAAGTCTTATCCAACTCTAGTTACGACTATAAAGTATTTAACGGAATCGACGAGCTTGCTATAGAAGATTTTAATAGTTTTATTCCAAATACAACCGGTAACTACGAAGTACAGATTACCTCAGGGAATGCTTTTGGCTTTAACATAGAAAAAATTGGACAATTTGTCATAGAGGAATCTCCGATAGCCATAGAAGACTTATCAAATATAACGGAGATAAAGGAAAAATTGTTCCAATCGTTTAATATTCCTTTCTTTTCCTATAATGGCGGAAATGGAAAATTAGTAAAATCCATTAAAGTTATCCTTGATAATGAAGTATATGAAGTAAATGAAGGCGATGCTTTTGTAATTGAAAAGAAGTGTTCTACTGCCAAAATTAAAGTCGATGTCTACGACGAGATTAGAGTATTGAACACATTTGATTACCCGATTTTTTTGGATTACAACGTCAAAAGGTTTTATCTAACAGATGCTTTTGAGACTAATTATGTTTCCTATGGTGAGAACTTTAAAGTCCCTAACTATGTTGCCATTGATTATTCTAAAGATGATGTTAGCAAGACCAACATGAATATAGATATTAAGCGTGGGCAAAATACTTATTATCAGCCAGGGGATTTGATTGAAAACGTCAAAAGTGATTTCGTATTGTCTTATTTATATGGGAACGAAGTCTTAAAGAAGGTAAAGGTTTTATCAACTAGTAAGAATATTGATGCCACGACTGCAAATTTTTCTTCTTTTTATAAATCTAATTCCAATGTTTTGAATAGTAAAATCACTAACGCTGGAATGGAATTTACACTTGGTGATGGAGATGCAACAATCAATCAGCCTTCCAATGTTTCGACAAGTGATTTAACGATTTCTTTTTGCTATATTAAAGAATTAGCCCATTACGATTGCCTTGACATTGAATTGGCTGGCTTAGGAAATAAAAAAATTACGATTTCTTTTAAACAGCTTGGCGAAAAGCCCCTTTTATATCTAAATAATAAAAGGATATATAGTTCGGTTACGGTTGCAGAATTTACTTACTTAGACCAAGATAATTCCTATTTATATGGGAAGAAGTATTTCAAATATACTTTTGTTGTTTCAGGTGAAAAAGCTTCTTTATATAATGCGAACAATCATCTTGTTTCTGGCATTTCTAACTTTGACGATGGGTCTAAATTTACCGGTTTTAAATTTGGAATGGCCCAAATTAAATTCAAAATTGCTTCTTGTTGCAAAGGCGATGCTTTCTTCATTAACCAAATTAGCAACCAACAGTTCACGACTCAAGTATTGAATTTTGGCGATACACGTTCCCCCTATATCGCCTTTACTTCTTCTTTTTATAACGGGATTTATAAACTTGGAAGCGTAGTTTCCGTTCCTATGGCCTATAGCTATGACGTAATCAATTCCACAAGTTCGATTTTATTAAGCGTAGTTGCTCCTAATGGAGAATATTTAGTAAGAAATGCGAATCCTTTTGGATTTGATCTATCCTTAGATACTTATGGAGTCTATTTCATTTCTTATGTTTGTGAAGATGGGAACGGGCAAACTTCTACTTTTAATTATCGTTTGGTTGTTAATGATGACATCTCTCCAAGCATTTATACAAACGCCAAATACGAAGAAGCATATGAAGGACAAGTTTATATTTATAAAGCCATTGCAATCGATAATGTGGACGGGAAAGTCGATGTTATTGCAATCTTAAGAGGGCCCGATGGTGACTCTAGTGTGGTTGATATTGGGAAATATGCCACATTAAAACTCAAAGGTAACTATACATTGACTTATTTTGCAATCGATGAAAAGGGTAACGTTGCTACGTTAGTTTATAGTTTCATATCTAAATAAAAGGAGAGGGAATATGAAAAATAATCGAATTTTTTGCTTATCGGTTTTACTTCTTCCTTTAATTTGCTCTTGCAATGAAAGCGAAGATATTTCACCTAAATTTTTGTGTGACATGCTTAGCAAGGATTATGCGATTTTGCTTGCTAAAGAATCTAGCGAAACCGAGAATTACGTGGCTAAAGAACTTAAGGACACTTATTTTCGCTGCACGAATGTAAACTTGGATATTCTTGACGACATTGCGATGCTAAATGGGAAGAACTTTATTTCATTGGGCAATACAGAACAATTTAATGGAATCCAAGCTAGGAAAAAGATTGACCTAAGCAAGCAAGCCTTAAACGAAGATGGGTTTTATATTTATACCGAAAGCAACAACATCTATATTAACGCTTATAACGATAGGGGAATG
>DOQE01000093.1:2829-8110 GCA_003512585.1 Bacillota bacterium
GAATCATGTACGGGGTTTACGAATTTTTAGAAAATACATTGGGTGTTAAATATTTAAGCCACGATTATACCTATTATCCTCTTTCCTTAAAGGAAGTTAATCTTTATAGCTATGATAAAGCCTATGTTCCTCTTTTCCCACAAAGGGCTTATTTGAATACACCTGTTTTTGATAATGATTTTAATTATGTCGCTCATATGAGATTCAATACCGATTATGCCGTTATGCCTTCTTATATGGGTGGGTCTAGCTTATGGCATCAATTCCCCATTCCAGGGCATACGGTTGGCTCTATCCTTCCCTATACCAATTATTTAGAAGGCGGGGTCGATAGCAATGGCATGCCTTTAATAAAAGAAGAATATAAAGAGGTGTATCAACATAGATATATTGACGATAAGGTTGTTAACAATTGGTATTTGGGAGAACTTGATCTATGTTACACAAATGGCGTTGACTATAACATATCCAATAGCAATTCCACTTTAAATTTAATGATAGAATCCTTAAAAGAAATCTTAACTAAGGATACGACCTGCGAATATTTGCACATAGGCCAAGCCGATGTTGCTTTTTCTTGTCCTTGCTCCCATTGTAGCGAATCAGCGAGCAAATATAAATCAAGTGGGGTTATGATTAGGTTTGTAAATAAAGTAGAGGAAGCTGTCAATTCCTATTTAAGGGAAACGCAAAACGGCCGGGAGGTTACTTTCTCTATGTTTGCTTATAGTTATAATGTCCAACCTCCTGTTAATGATGAAGGCAAACCTATTGATGAAACGGTTATCCCAAATAAAAGAGTTACTATAAAATATGCTCCAATACAAGCGGATTATGTTTATTCTTTAGATGATTCTAGACAAAATGATAGTACTAGGAATCAATTAAAGAAATGGTCGGTTTTGGGTTGCGATTTTATGGCCTGGACATATGCGACCATATTCTCAAATTATTATTACTATTATCCTCATTACCAATCGCTTAGGAATTTATTGACTGAGTTGCATAATGCCAATGTCATTTATGAATTTGACCAATCCCTGTATAACGAATATAACGTATACCAACAGTATTTGGATGCTTATGTATTCTCTAAATTATGTTGGGACATTGATAAAGATGTAAATGAACTAGTAAAAGAATTCTGCAAATATTATTTTGGAGACGATGCTTATATGGATGTTTATAACTTCCATATGTTAATGGATGGTCATTACAATTATTTATCAACAAAGGCAATAACGTTAGATTCTGGCGGCAGTTTTATCACTGGTACCAATTTTCCATATCAATTAATGAATAAGGCTTGCCAATATTTTGCTGATGCTATTGCTAAGACCAATGCCTCTTCTTCTAAGCAGAAGGAAACCTATATTAAACATTTAGAAATAGCGAGCCTTACCCCTTTATACATGAGCTTAAGATTCTATCCTTACTATGATGGTGTTAACGATGAAATGTCTTCTTCTTTAGCATCTAAATTCTTTGATTTAACCGATAAATATGGCGTTAAAAAATATGGTGAAAATTCTTTGCTTACAATAGCGAATCTAAAGAAGGAGTATGGTATTTAAAATGAAAAAACAAAATATAATTGCTTTGATTTGCCCCCTCTTGCTTTTTTCTAATGGCTGTTCTTCTCCAGAAGAAAACGATCCAGATATCTCTACTACAATCCAAGAGACAACTTATTGCCTGGTTTCTTTTCCTAGCAAACAAGAGGGCTATATGGTAGTAGGTGGTAAAAGCGTCGTTAAAGGCNNACGATTTCAATTAATGAAGGCTATAACGGGGATAATATGGTCGTTAAGGCTAATGGCAGTGTTTTAAGTTCCTCTTCTTTTACTTATGTAGTTAGAAACGTTGAATCGGATTTAAATATAACAATTGAGGGGATAAGTAAAAATCCGTATTTGAAATTAGCCCATAGTTCTTACAAGTTCTATTTAGGACATATAGGCAAGGAAGTAAAAACTAATGAATACTTCCTTTCTGGCGTCGAGGGATTTTTTGATAATGCCCCATGCCGCGTAAATGTTGATATTTCTAATGTAGACTTTACAAAAGTGGGGACTTATGAAATTTTTTATTCTTTGCTAGGACACGAAGAAATTAATAAAAGAATAAAGGTCGTTATACTAGACAATCCTAGCAATATTAACGATGTAAATATCGATATTGCCTCGATATATGAGAATGAAATTGTCTCCAAAAAATCTTTCGGGGAGATAAATGTGGACTTTAGTTTGCGTTATGGGGATTACATATTGACCGATAACGATGTATTCTCTAGCGAAAAATATGATGGAAATTTCTTGTCTAGGGAATTTTTAAAAACATTGGGTTTGGGTTCATTTTCTTTTAAAATTATTTTTAGCGAAGAATTATCATTGGATTTTAATGTCAATGTTGTCGATGCTTTAGGGCCTAATTTTTATTACCAAGTCGAAGATAAAGAAATTTGTTTTACAAAAGGTTCTTTGATATTGCCTGATATTGAGCTAAGCGAAGATTCAATTCAAACTATAAATGTTTCTTATTCACTTAATTCAATAGGCAAGGAAAAAGAAGAAATATTGAATGAAATAAATGACAACGAAGGTGATTATTCTTATACTCTTGCTATCCAATATAATGGAAAGGTAGTTGAGGAAAAAGATTATACAATCCATATTCGCGATGCTTATATTCCATTTTCTTTCTATTCCGATGGGAATAGGTTTGCCAGTAAGTATTATTATAAAAACGGGAATCCTGTTTTGGGTTTTGATTATTCAGGCGATACCAACGTAGGCTTGGATGAATCGTTTATAAAAACAAATAATGTCAACAATAAAAAATATGTTTTCGGCGCATTTAGGGTTATGTCTTCTTCCTCTAATAACGCCACAATTTGGAATAGGGATCCGGAAATATGTTTTGACGCTAACGGAAATTATGTCCCGACCGATGCAAACCCTAAATATAATGGGGGAGATATAGGCAAAGTCGGTTCGCTGATGTTTAGAATTTTCCCTTTGAATGGAAATAAATTTGAAAACGATGTTTGGATCATGCGCGGTTTCAGCGGGAGCATAGAGATTTTAAAAACGGAGTTTTGTGATTTGAATTATGTCGATCCTATGGTGGAAAAAGAAGCAACAAAAGACAAACTCAATAGTTTAAATTCTTCCTTTTCTACCCTTTGGAACTATTTCCATGTTGCCGCAACTGGGAAAAGTGGAGGAAACGCCATGGGAGGAGATAGTTTTGATATTCAGCCTACTTTACCTGCCGATATGGAAAAAGCTGGCTATAATGGCGTTACTTTAAAAATTGAAATAAAAGATAGAAGTGATATCAAAGCAGCTGAATGTTGGATATACGATGAGGATCATTATTCTTCTTACGATGGGTTTGCTGATGAAAATGGCTTGATTAGTATTGATTTACCATTGGAAGCTTTCCATAAGGCAAAAACACAGGGCCATCATGTCATGTATTATTTTTCTACTTCTTTAACCCCTGCCTCTAGCTATGCAGAATTAAGAACGAATTCAAATAAAAACTACGTCAGTTCATCTGATTTTGTTTTTTCTAGCGTTGAATTTTATTAAACCCGTTAGTATTACTTGCATAATTTGTGAATAGTTTTGGGCTATTTGTTAATTACTAAATAATTTCAGATTGATATATTTAAATCGAAAGTGGGTAAAACTATATGAAAAAGAAAATTCTATTCGGTGTCTTTGGACTTGGTTTTGTTTTAACGGCATCTCTTGCTTTTGCTTCAAATTCCAGTCATTTATTTGGTGCTAACGGAGAAAATGGTGACGGTGAGTGGCATCATTATTCTTCTGTAAAGGCTAATGAAACTTCTAATGGCTGCAGGGAATATTGGATTGAATGCGGTGGGAACGGACCTGTGTTTACCGATCCTGGAGTTAGCGCAATTGATGGAACTCCTAGCCAAGATTTCGTAAACGCTTTGGAAAGTAATGATCCCCGTTATACCGGCTATGTACCAAATGCTTTTAATAGTGAGAGAAATTTTTGGAGATATTTTAGACACGGGGCTTGGGGGACTAGCGATTTTTCTAATGGCGTAGTGCAAATTCAGAGCAACGTTACAATTAATTACAAATTGATAATTGATGCCCATGAGTTGGGGTATAAATATATTTACTTCCATGCCAAGGCAGAGGCAAAAGAAGGCGAGACCGCTAATTCCATTGCCTTGATAGCAGAAAATACTGATGGAAAATTTGATAGCGGCAATCCATGGCTTCAAACATCTCAACCCAATGGGTTTACTATTCCCGTTGATAATTTTTATGGAAAATATAAAGGCGATGAGACCGTGGAAAACCCAACTAATTTTCAGTTGGAAGTTAGGAATTCGGCCAATGAAAAGATTTAGCCTTCTTCCTTGACTTTTTCTAATTTCAAACTATTTAAAAGCGAAGCTGAATTAAAAGCTTTTGAAAATCTAGATACTGTTTGCAATACCAACGGCTGGGATTATTTTAGATTTGGTGAGCTTGGCAATGTTGCCAATGGTTATGAATTCAATTTCTTTAGTGGCGATTCTTCTTTTACCATTACAAAGAAATTAGTTGACGATATGAAGACAGCAAACTGTACGACTTTTTCATTCAACTTAAAAGTAGAAGCTAGTAACGATGCTGACTTAAGAAGACTTGTTTATTTATCTGAGTTTGTTAGTGGTACAAATTCAAAAGGTGAAACGTTATCCAATTTTACAGACTATAACGAAATGCTTGCCGCTAGCAAGGAAGAATTGGCTAATACCGGTATGAGAATTACACTGAATCCAAGCAAGTTGTTTGGCGATCATGTTACTTTTGCTGGTGATTTAGCTTATAGAATTCAGGCTAGGATTAATGACCAAGGAGATAAATATACTTGCCCTGATGGCGAGAAAATTGAATTTAGGGTCTCTGATATTATAATAAAATAAAAATCAATTCTAATAAAACCGTCTAGAATAAAAGTCAAGGCGGTTTTTTCATACCCCATTATTACTATCTATTATTAATTTTGCATTTTATGTTAGTTAATTGCTTTTTGATAATTTAGATAATAATAACATGCTTCTTAAGGCAATTTGTTTTATATATTATTCAATATAGAACGCAGTATTTCCTTTCGGCATAGAAAAAACATAGAAAATGAAAAGTGTCTTATTTTTAAATAAAAGAAAGAAAATATTTCTTTGCCTTGCTCTTATGTCGACCATTTTTACTATTTCCTTGGTTTTTAATTGTAAAAATGATAACGC
>DOQE01000093.1:8134-10218 GCA_003512585.1 Bacillota bacterium
TAAACCATTATTTTCCTAAAGAGCCATCCTTTCTTGATGAAGGGATAAATAAAGAATATTGGGTTTGCTGCTTTTGCCACAAGAAATGGCTCGATTCTTCTTATACTGATGAAGTCGATTCTAACTCTATCGTTATTAATAGAAAAACCGAATCCGAAGAAGTCGATTCTTTCTCAAGCTCTTACTATTTATTGAAAAAATTAAACGAATCAAGTTTATCTAACATAAAAGACCATGGAATTTATTTAAATGATGGTAATGTTTCTTTCTTTGCTAAAAACAGTTCAAATTTAAATGGTTTGTCTTCTTTTTCTTTCCTTGATATACCCATTAATACCCATACGGTGTCATTTAAATACAAATATTACGATATTAACGATGATTTATATTCAAATGGCTATCACGCCTTTGCTTCTTTTTCTAATAACGATAAAGAAATAGATTTTAAAAATGATAACCTTTGGCATGATTTTTCTATTTCTATAAATGGAACTTCTTCCTTGTCTATAAGTATCAACAATTTTGTTGGCGAATTATTTGTTTCTGATATCGTTTATGATTATTCTTCCAACGTTACGAATCTATTCTCTAGTCCGTCTATTTTTTCTAATTATATTTCTCCTTCTAACTTTGTTTTGGATATAGATAAGCAAATTTCTTCTTTTGAAAATGTAAGTCAGATAGTCATTAATAAGACTCTTTTCGACGAGGCTTTAATAGAAGGCTATACACATTTGAGATTAAACGCTAAGAGTAATTCTAATTTGATTAACGATATGTATTTAAATGCCGGCGGTTATCAGAAAGTTTATTCGGGTAATGAAAATGATATTCGAATTGATTTGAACCAGGTGGTCAAAGGAGATTATTCTAACGTTACATTAAATTTTAGGGATTCTAATTGCAATAATTTAGAAAGTAGCATTTCTTTAAGCAACATAGCCTTTTATAAGGATGATATTACTTTTTCTTGGGAAAAAAGAGCGAATACTTATGTTTGCTTCGAGGGTGAAAATCTGATTATCGATACTTGCTACTCAGGAAATGATTCTTGCGTTTATACCGATGGGGACTGGTATTCCTCTTTTAGCAACGGCAATGTCGCGAATATGTATTTTTATACCAAATATATAAAGCAATTAAGCAATTATCGTGGGGTAATTTATGGAATAAACAAAAACTTTATAAATGATTTGGCCTTAGGGGAGTCATCTTTGCTAAATCAATCATACTCATCAGGCGATACCTTTGTATTTGGTTTAGAAAAAGAAGGGGTTATTTCTATTAATGTTTTTAGCGAGCAAGACTATAAAGCGTTTAAGGCTAAGGAAAGGCTTTCTTTGGCCTTAAAAGATAAAGATGTCTTTCAATCATATTTTTTAACGGGAGAACTTGCTTCTTCTAATGTTTTTTCTGCTAGCAATAATTCAGTTAGTTTTTCAAGTAAGATATTGGGCTTAAAGAGAAATTTATTGATGGACATGCAATTAGCCCGTTATACCCACATTGCTTTTGATTTTAAGGCCATTCCTCTTGATGAAAGCCTTAACGGGGAATTCGACCGTTTTGTTTATACTAGCGATGGGATTGATTCTAATGATGGTTGGAAAATTGTTTACAATGAATTTGATAGTGACACGATTTCCACTTCTTTGCATGTAGATATCGACTTAAATAAGGCCTTTGGTTATTCTTATAAGGATGAAGCTGTCATTACTATTCGTCCTAGACGAAAAGGGAGTGAAAACATTGATAGCACCCAAACTATCTCATCTTTATATTTTTATAATCAAAATGATTCAACCAAGACTTTTAATATTAGTTTGAATTCTAATAGCGGAACAAAGAATTATTCGCTTAAATTTAACGAAACCTTTACTCTGCCAAGCGAAGAAGACACTCCTAATGGAATATTTGAGGGTTGGGTTTTTAACAATTCAGTTTATAAGCCAGGCGATGTCATTTATGTAAATCAAAGCATGGATTTTATAGCTTCTTATAAAGAGAACCTTTTTTCTTTAAAAGATAATGATTATGCAATAGTTTACGAAAGTAATAATAATGATGCCTTCTGGGCTGCATCC
>DOQE01000077.1 GCA_003512585.1 Bacillota bacterium
GTCTTATTATTATTTCGGTCCTTTTCCTTCCTCTAGTTCGGCTTATGCCATTATCGATTTGCTAAATAAAATATATCCTACTAGAAAATGACGAAATATCCCCAAAAGCCCTTGCCTATATTATCATTTAGGGCAATGTTTAGCCCCGTGCGTTAATAAAGTAGATGAAAAAAGCAACGAAGAATTAAAAGACAAAATCAAATCTTTCTTAAAAGGCGATGTTAACGAAGTATAAAAAGAATTGACTGCAAAAATGATTGACGCCTCTAATAAATTGGATTTTGAACTAGCTTCCGATTATAAAAAAACAATAGAGAGCATTGATTATGTAATAAGCAAACAAAATGTTGAATTAAGGGGAGAGTACGTTTCTTTTGATGCGGTTGCGTTTTCAAGTCGAGATTCTTATTGCGGCGTTGCCATATTAACTTATAGAAATGGACTTTTGCTTGGGAAAAACATCTTTGTAGTCGAAACCTTTTCAAGTTTAGAAGAAACTGTCTTAAGTGTTTTAGAACAATATTATTTAACTAGGGAAACCCCTAAATATTTAGCTACGGGTGCTCTTTTTTTAAAACAAAGTTTAGAAGATGAATTCGATATGAAAGTCCTTTTGCCAAAAGAAGGACAAATAAAAGACATCGTATCCATTTCCGAACTAAATGCAAAAAATGGCTTGGATGAGCATTTTTCTTCTTCTAGATTAGAAGATGATAAAGAGAAAATATTGGAAGAATTATCTAAACTATTAAAAATTAAGACCCCATATAGAATCGAGCTTTTCGATAATTCCCATCTTCAAGGTGATTCGGCGGTAGGGGCCATGGTTTGTTTTATTAATGCAGAGCCATCAAAAAAGAATTATCGAAAGTTTAAATTAAGTGAAAAAAATGCCGGGGATGATTATCATTCCATGGTCGAAGTAGTAAGTAGAAGATATTCAAGGTTAAAGGAAGAAAAATTGACTTTTCCTGACTTGATTTTAACCGATGGAGGCCTAAGCCAAGTTCACGCTTGCTTAGAAGGGCTAGATATAGCAAAAGTAAAAATACCTGTTTTTGGTTTATATAAAAATGATTCACATCAAACCGAAGGATTGATAGATAAGGAAGGGAATGCTTATAAGTTAGATAAAAAAGGCAGTTTGTTCTTCTTCCTTATGCGAATGCAAGATGAGGTTCATCGTTTTGCCATTTCTTATTTCAGAAATACCCATACGAAGAAACAAATGAATTCAATTTTCGATGGAATTAAAAACCTTGGCGATAAAAGAAAAGAGTTATTAAGAAGGACATTTACCTCCAAAGAAGCTTTATTAAAGGCAAGCGTTGTCGAATTAAGTCAATTGTTGCCAAAAGAGGTAGCTGCTTCTTTATATGACAAATTGCATCAGCAAGAATAGAATTATTGAATAATTTCCCTTATAAAAGCTTTGCTATCTTAATAAAAAGTAGTTATTTTTTGTTTTTATCTATTGAAGTTTGTTATCTAATTATTTATTATTTCCTCGTTGCGCCCGTAGCTCAGCTGGATAGAGCAACAGCCTTCTAAGCTGTGGGTCAGCCGTTCGAGTCGGCTCGGGCGCGCCAATAAATAAAACGGCGTTTCTTAATTGAGATGCCTTTTTTATTTCTAAGCAAGATAAAACTTGCTGTAGGAAGAAATGTATCTTCCTTAAACCATTTCTCAACGAAATAGTTTAATTTAATAAGGCTTCCTTTAGATGCATTTAAACAGAACAATAGCCGGTTTCGCTTAAATAAATTAAATTATTTTTGCCACTTTTCCTCTTTTAAATAAAGCAATAAATACGTTTTTATCGATTGTTTTTAAGTTGATTTAAATTTTAAAAATATTGAAACTAATTCTTTCCTTGAAAACGCTTTCTTAGGTGTTTTTAATAATGTTTATAAATTTGGTTTCGCTATTTTAATTAGTTTCGAAAACACGAAAGGAGCTTCTATGAAAACAAGCGAGAGAATTAAAAAGATTCGTATTGATAACAATATGACTCAAGATGAATTTGCATCAAAGCTTGGTCTTACGAGAGTGGCGATTAGCAAGTGGGAACTGGGTAAATCTTATCCTAGCATCGAAAACTTAAAAACAATTTGCTCAACTTTCAATGTCTCGTTCGACGATTTACTAGAGGATGAAAAAAAGAACGAAATTCCTAATGGGCAAGTAGAAGTGCATTCATCTGAAGCAAAGAAAATGCCGTTAAGGAAAAAAATAGACATTGGAGTTTTTTCTATAATTGGAGCTATCTTAGTTACTTCCGTTGTCTTAATTAGTGTAGGCTTAAATAAAACTTTTAATAAGCCTTCAAATTAACCAGTTTTAAGTCCGGTCGAGTCAATTTATGTTAGCGAAAAGCCTACACGTATGACTTATTTGCTTGGCCAATCCTTTAATAGCGATGGAATGGTAGTCAACGCTGTTAGGGAAGATTCTAGCGAAGAAGAGATCGATGGATGGACAATTGATATACCTTCTACCTTTGAAGAAGAAACAAAAAATGGAACATATAATGTCAGTTGGTTGGATTCATCTACGGATAAGAAATTCGAAACAACTCTTGATGGGGTGAATGTCTATAAATCTTTAAAAGGAGTTTTTTCTCCTAATGGATTAAAGGCAATAGAAGGCCCTTTGCCGCAAAAAAAGCGGGACTAGATTCAACTCTTCTGGTTTAACATTTCATGTTACTTATGATGTTTATGGAGAGACTATCGAAGATAATGACAACATTTATAGGGTTGGTGATTTTACTTCCAACAATAGTTATGACCAAATTAAATTAACAACTAACCCAACTTTAAATAGCGAAACAACTAGCGTGACCATTCAATATTCTCAAGGCAAGACCACCGATTTGGCAATCGATGTCTTTAAAGATATAAAGGTTAGCTATAAAAAAGCTTCCGTTGATGCCAAAACCGATACTTTTTCCATTAAGGATATCGGGCTAAAAGGCATTAAAGACAATGGGGATGAAGTTGATGCCTTATTAAACGCTTTCCTGCCAGGACAAGGAGGAGCTAGGGCCGAATTAAATATTTTAACCGGCAAAGTCGATCCAAGTGGCAAATTAACCGAGACCTATCCTTTTGTTTATGAAGATAGCCCAACATCAAACTATTTCCCTGGGAAAGAATTAAATACAATCTATCGCGATTCAATTTTTGTTGGATATAGGTATTTTGCTTCGATAGGAAAAAAGTGCGTTTTCCATTTGGCTATGGGCTTTCTTATAGTGATTTTTCCTATCGCGATTTGCGAATTAGCGAAAAAGGAGTCAGCTTTAAAATAAGAAACAATTCAGATGTTGACGGGAAAGAAATTAGTCAGCTCTATATTTCTAAAAAAGATTCTAAAACTTATAGGCCGTCTTTAGAACTAAAAGGATTTAATAAAACATTGTTAAAGGCCAAAGAGGAAAAAGAAATATTCATTCCCTTTGATGAATATAGCTTTAGATATTGGAATTTAAAGCTAAATAGATGGTCAATTGAAAGTGGAAGATACCTAATTCAAATTGGTTCAAGCAGTTTAGATATACGCTTATCTAGTGAATTTGAAATACAAGGAGAAGAACTAGACGATTCTTCCTTTATTCCTAGAAAAGAAATCCCAAGTTATTACTTTGGAAAAGTAGATGATGTCAAAGACTTTGAATTTGAAAAAATATTAGGCCATAAAGTTCCATCTAGTTCTTATTCTTTCATAAAGAAAAATAGAATGTTAGTTCATTGCAATACAACCGTGAACGAACTTAAGTATGCAAAAGGGTTTATCGGCAGGTTATTTGCCTTTTCTATAATAGCAGCCATTAAGATTTTAAGAGTTTTCGGGGATTATAAAAATTCGAATACTCTTATAATGGGCGTATTGCACCAACCAATGCGAGGCTTATCTAGGATGACGGGGGGTTCAATTTCCATGGACGAACTTGATGGATTAATCTTAATGTTCAATGGTCATTTCTTTAAGGGCGTACATCAATTTTTCAAGGCAAAAAAAGAAAAAAAGAAGAGCTTAAAGCAAGGAGAAAATAAAATATGGAACAAATCGAAATAAAGCCTTATTCGAATAATTTCTTTATCAAGGCTTTTCAAAAGATTTACCGTTATTATCTTGGGGCTTGGTATGGTTTTAACGATAAACATCCAAAATTAGGCAATTTGCTTTATAAAATAGGGTTTTTCTTCCTTTTTTCAATGGCCGTTACTGTTATTCAATTTTTAATAATGCTGTTTTTGCCTTATGCCTTTTCTTCTATTTGGGATATCCCTTTTTGCTTTCCTAGGGTCAATCTAGGCTTAAAAGATGCTAGCGGGAACGATTTATTTTTTGGGATTTTCAATGAACCGGTACAAATCTTGCTTAATGAAAAATTAATTCAAGCTTATACTTGTTTTGACGTTAATCATCTTCTATCCGATGGAGGGTTATAAAAGCTGGGGGTTTAGGCAATTTTATTGCTTTTGAAATAGCGGTATTTCTAGCCCAATGCATTAATTTTCCTCTCCAAAGGAACATTACTTATAAATCAAAAGGAAACCCATTTTTCCAGGCTTTTATGTATTTTATAGGTTGGATTGGTGTTTCTATATTTACAAATGCCTTATGGG
>DOQE01000055.1:0-2850 GCA_003512585.1 Bacillota bacterium
TTTTTATTTACATAGTAAGGGATTGAAGAAGTTTGATAAGTCCTGTTACTTGTTTGGTTACGGAAATCATATTGCTTAGGGACTTCATAAATTTTCTTGGCTTCTGTTTTATCCTTGAATACACGAATGGTAAAAGTAAACAAGCGACACTTGCTAATGTTGAAAGACCAATCGATTGTAACGTCTTCATTTTTTATAATCGGATGGACGTGATAATCAAAATTAGCCGTAGAATTATTCATCATTAAAGGTGAACCAAGCAAAGACAAAAGCGAACTTTCGCCTATTAAAAGCCTTAAAACACTTTTCATATTAAAAAGCCTTAGCAACAGAGGCAAAGCACTGCTTTAACTTTTCCGAATAGTCTTTTACAAAATAAAAGTTTAAATACCAGAACTTATAATGTCTTCCTTTTTCCAAACAATCATTGATAAACATTATTCTTTCTAAACAGTCTAACGTTAAATAATAATCTTTGACTTTTCTTAAAAAACTACCTTCGACTTTGTTTTTATTGGCATTTAGAAAATCTTCACTCAAGTCATAAACATGATAATCGGGACTCTTCCCTAAATTAATTAAGCACTGCCTATATATTTGGCCAATCAATAAGGCTTTATTTTTATCAGTTAGTTTTTTTATATTTATTTGTAAATTTTCTTCCATGATTCTCACCTCAATATTTAGTTGAGGTTAAAGATATAAAACGGCTACAACTTTTTACTCTTGAAAGAAAAGAAGGAAAATAAAATAATAAAGCCATGATTCTTTTAGTAGGCGCTAGCGCATCAGGAAAAACAGAAATAGCTAAATCCCTCTCAAAAAAATATGGAATCAAAAAAGCCATTACAAATACAACAAGAGAAAAGCGAGATGGCGAAATAAATGGGATAGATTATTATTTTTTAAGCAGAGAAGAATTCTTAAATCTAAAAGAAAAGGATAAATTAGTCGAAAGTACCATCTACAATTGTAATTATTATGGATGTAGCAAAAGCGAGATAGGCGAAAATAAATGCATTGTCTTAGAGCCTGAAGGAATAGCCTCTTTTTTAAAACTTGGAAATAAAGATATGGTTACTTTTCTTCTTTTGGCAAAGGAAGAGACTAGAATAAAACGTATGAAAAATAGAGGTGACTCTATTGATTCGATAAATAAAAGGATAGAAACGGATAAAAAAAGATTCGATTTAAATAGAATTGGCAAAGTAGATTTCGTAATCGAAACGGATGGAAAACCAATCGATCTACTAGCCAAGCAAATCTATGATTTATACCAGAATCATTTAAAAAAGTACCGGAATTAACCGGTACTTTTTTTATTCCTCCTCATCCTCTTCTTTTGAATTAGTAGGATTATAATCCTTTAATTCAGCCGCCCAGTTATGAGGAATAATCTTGCCTTGCTCCAAATTGTTTTTATCCATGACATCGGCAATAAGTTGCTTAGCTCTTCTTAAAGACAATTCAGATTTAACTTTAAATACAAGAGGGATATCCTTATAAACATTCTTATGCGATACATCTTGTACAGGCAAAGGAGTATTTGCATAATCTTTTGGATCTAAACCAAAGTATAATTTTAAGCTCTTGCCTGCAATAGTTATTTTCACAAAAGTTACTTTGTGCAAACGGAAAGTATCACCGGAATTAGAAACTCTAGATTTTGCCCCATATGAAAGAATCTCAGATTTTAGCTCGTTATAATTCGACTTCATCTCCTTATCGGCGTCAACCATTCTAACCGGGAAAGGGATGCGGATTATTTTATCGTGAGGAGGTAAGTTTGGATTTATAGCACCTACAACTCTTTTAACGGGTTGAACTGGTTTGCTCTCTTCTTTAGTTGCGGCCGGGTTATTAACTACAACGGTTATATTTGGAGTTTGGGTTAAAGGCTTGGTTTCGCTTTTTTCTTCTATTTTAGGTTCGTCATCTTTAATAATTACGGTAGTTGGGGTCACTTTCTCCTCTTTTATAGGAGAAGAAGAAATTTCTTGTTTAATGATAGAACGGATTAATTCAGGAGTAATTTTTGATTCTTCTTTCTTGTTTTCCTCCTTAGGAAGCTTAGAAAACTCTTCGGAGATGATTTTTCTAATATCGTCAATAGAAATAGAAGGTTTCTTGGCTTCTTCTAAAGCTTTTCTTCTTTCTTCGGAAGCGCGTAATTCGGCTAGGCGCTTTGCTTCTTCCTTAGCTTTTTCTTCTTCTAATTTCTTATTCTTTTCTTCCTGTTCTTTTCTAAGTTGTTCCAAAGCTGATCTTCTAGCCTCTTCAAGCGTTTTAGCTCTTTCCTCTTCTTGAAGTTTGGCCTTTTTTTCTTCTTCCAATTTCTTTTTTTCGTTTATTTCATTTTCTTGCTTGAACGCAGATAACTCTTGTTTAATGACTTCCCTAACATCGGTTTCGGTTAATTTTTCACTTGGATTATTCTCTTCATCCTTTTTGGATGAGACTTCTTTTGTTGTCTTGAATTCCTCAAAGATAATTTTTCTAACATCATCGGGAGTTAAAGAAGGGGCAGGGGCAGGCTCAACCACTATATCTTCTTCTTGCTTGCCCATTATCTTTTTAATCTCCTCGGAAAAAATAGAACGAACTTCATCGGCCGTTAAGCCTTTTTTCTCTTCTTTTGTTTCACTAGAAACAGGAGAAGGAACAGAAACTATAACACGAGTAGTCGGCTTTTCTTTGTCGCTTAATTCTTCGCGAACAATTTTTCTTATATCGTCAGAGGTTAAATTCTTTTGGCCAGATATAGCTCCTTGAATTTCAGAAACCGGAACAGTAGACCCTTTCTTTTGTTCAGTCTCTACTTTAGATGATTCGGGAGAATAAGTGTTGATA
>DOQE01000055.1:2874-6318 GCA_003512585.1 Bacillota bacterium
TCTAATAAAGGTCCTGCAATCGATTGGCCTCCGTAAGGGGTAGAAAAGGAAGGGATAGTATTATATTGAGAATTTTGAGAGTATTGCTTTTCGGCAGAAAGAGGGTGTTCTTCATTTTTCTCTATGGATTTTAAATCTTTTTCTAAAGCATTATCGGAAGTATCATCATCATGAATAACTACAACGTTATCCATTTACTTATCAAAGTCGGCATTATTAGGTTTGCTATCATTATCAACAAGAACCTTTTCTTCGCTATTGGAAGCGCAATAAACAATATCGGCAATAACGGCAATCAAAGACAAAATAAAGCCAACTAAAATCAAAAAGGCAGGAACAAAAGATAAAGCAAGCCACCACCCATCAATAAGTCCGTTTTTTAAACAATCAATCATTGCTAAGAAATAGAAGGAATCAGATAGCATAAAGAAATCTGGTGAAAAGAAAATTATCAATGAATACAGAAGCAAAACGCTTTCAATTAAAAAGGCAAGTGACTCAAGAAGAGACAATGCATGCTTTTTCGAGATCAAGAAGCAAATATGCAAAACCAATAAAACAAGGCAAACCCCGCCAGCAGAAACAAATAGAATCGTTAGTAAGCTCGAAAAATTCGAAAACATTCCATTAAAGATTTGACCAAAGTTTGCAAAATCAAGCATGTATTCTGAGGTGAATAATGGCAATTTGTCTTGCATCAAAGAAGGCAAGAAGTACATAAAAACAAGCCCGCCGGCTATCAAAACAAGACTAATGATGGACAAAATAGTCACTTTCTTTTTCATAAATAACCTCCACTTCAAGTTATTGTTAATCCTATTTTAAATCAATAAAAGGCAATAAAAAAGAAAAATCAACGCAAAAAGCCGCCGCTTTTACTTGCTAAATGGCTTTTTGCATAGGACTTCTAACTTATTTTTATCAATTTCAATTACGTTAGAAGATAATTCATATTGTTCGCCATCCAAGCACCAAGCAGATGAAGAAAGCGAATTAATGATCACCTTATTTGTCTTTATGGGCTTTATTTTTGGAAAAACGAAATATGATAAAAGACCATTAAAGATTCCATTTTTAGTTAAATAGACTTCAAAATATCCATCCTGGCTAGAGGAATTTTTATTTATTTTAAACCCTCCGACCCTATTTCCATTTAAAAGTAAAATAAATGGAGACGTACCATCATAATTAATACCATTGATTGTTAAAGAATATGTTACTTTATTCTTTTTAAATACAAATTTTAAGGCTTTTAAATAATAGGCAAGCCTTCCGATTATACGCAATGCTATCCTGCTTGTTTGATATGAAATGGAACTAAAAGCTCCTATAGCGCCCATATAGGTAAAATACTTATCGCCAATTTTAATTAAATCGAAACGACCCGTGTATTGGTTTTCTATAATCTTTAAGGCCTTGTTAATAGAACCGTTAACACCAAATGAATAACCGCAATCGCAAATGGTACCCGTGTTTATATAGCCCAATATAGGTTTTTTATCTATCCTAGCTAGCGCATTAACTATATGATTGAAAGTACCATCGCCACCGCAAATAATCAAATAATCATATCCATTAATCAAAATTGATAAATTATCAATCGTTTTATTTATATCCCCAATTTTTACAAATTCAAAAACATCGAAAACTTTATTAAGCCTATGTCTAATTAAATTATCAATTCGTTGACTATTTCCCTTCCTGCTTTTTGAAGCGCAAAGACAAATGGCCCTTTTCATAAAAATATGATAACACAATTTATTGCTTTTTATTATTTATGGCCGCGCCAACAAAATTTTCAAATAAAGGATTTGGTTTCATTGGCCTAGAAGTAAATTCGGGGTGAAATTGAGAAGCAATAAAGAAGGGATGGTTATCAAGTTCAATTATTTCAGTTAAGCCAGTTTGAGGATTCTTGCCACTTATTTTCATATGGCTTTTAGAAAAAGCTTCCTCAAATTTAGAATTGAATTCATATCTATGCCTGTGTCTTTCTCTAATCAATTCCTTTTTATAGCAAGAATATGCAAGCGAATTTTTATCCAATTTGCAATCATAAGCGCCTAGTCTCAACGTACCGCCCATATCAATCCCGGCATATTGGTCATGCAGATAATCAATAACCGGGTATTCGGAATTGGGGTCAAACTCAGTTGAATTTGCTCCTTTCATGCCTAAGACGTTTTCAGCATATTCAATAATCGCAAGTTGCATCCCAAAACAAATTCCTAAGAATGGGATGTTATTTTCCCTAGCGTATTTAATCGCTATTTTCTTTCCTTCAGAGCCCCTTTGCCCAAATCCACCCGGGACTAAAATGCCATCGCAGCTAGATAAAATTGAGGCGGCATTATTCTCGTTTAAATCCATGGCTTTTATCCATTCGACTTTAACATCATATGAAAAAGCATAACCAGCTGCTTTTAAGGCTTGGTAAACAGATAAATAGGCATCTTTTAGTTCAACATATTTTCCAACCAAGGCAATCTTGACGGAATTTTTAATGCTTTTGATCTTCTTAATAAAAGAAAGTAAAGAAGATAAATCAGCCTTTTTGGCATCTAAATTAAAATGCTTCAAAACATAATCATCCATCCCTTGTTCATGCAAATCAATTGGCAAATCATAAATGCAAGGGGCATCGTCAGCCTCGAAAACACCTTCAAGAGGGACATTGCAGAAAAGCGATATTTTTTCTTTAGTATGCTTATCTAGTTTCACTTCGCTACGAAGGATAATGGCATCTGGTTGAATCCCTAAACCAGTAAGTTCTTTTACCGAGTGTTGAGTAGGCTTGGTCTTAGTTTCTTCACTTGTTTTTAAATAAGGTACAAGCGTGTTATGGATAAACATTGTATTTGCATAACCAAATTCTAACCTAGCTTGTCTAATGGCTTCTAAAAATGGCAAGGATTCGATATCTCCAACCGTACCACCAATTTCAGTTATGACAATATCGGCACCACTTACTTTAGCAGCGTCGAGCAATCTTTTCTTGATTTCGTTAGTAACATGGGGAATAACTTGGATAGTTGCACCCAAATAATCCCCTCTTCTTTCTCTAGCAATGACAGAGGAATAGATTTTTCCTGAAGTAATGGAAGATTCTTTTGTTAAATTTTCATCGAGCCAGCGTTCATAATGCCCAATATCTAAATCGGTTTCGGCTCCGTCATCTGTTACAAAAACTTCGCCATGTTGATATGGAGACATAGTCCCCGGATCAACATTTAAATATGGATCAAACTTCTGCATGAAGACTTTGAATCCTCTATTTTTCAATAGCAAGCCTAAGCTAGAGGCGGATATCCCCTTCCCCAAAGAAGAAACCACCCCACCGGTAACAAATATAAATTTGGTGTCCATAACCAAATCCTCCAAAACACAATTCCAATATTCTAAATAGGGAGAGGCTTAGAGGCAAAAAATATTTTTAATTTTTTT
>DOQE01000055.1:6397-6595 GCA_003512585.1 Bacillota bacterium
TAATAAGTGAAAGTTGATTTAATAACTTCAAATATCACATCCGCTATCTTTTCAAACCCTCCATCGTTAGGATGCAATCCATCATAAGCCCAGCCATAAGCTTCAATTGGGTAAGGGTAAATTTTTAAATTTGAGTCAACGTGTACGCTTAAAAAATCTGGATAAGGCAAATCTTTAATTTCACCATCTTCTTTTATC
>DOQE01000046.1 GCA_003512585.1 Bacillota bacterium
TTAGAAAGGGATACCATGCTGATTTTGTAATCATGGATTCTTCTTTTGAGGTTTACTTAACCATCACGGATGGGGAAATTGCCTATATTCGTCCTGGTTTTGATATAAATAATTTATTTTAAAGGTGGTAAAAAATGAAAATCATTGAATTTGCAACTCGACAAGAATTAGACGCTTACGCAGGAAATCTTCTTTTTGATTTATTGAAAAGAAAGAAAAACGCCAATATCGGTCTTGCCACTGGCTCGACTCCTCTTGGCTTTTATGATTATGTTGCTTCTAATTATAAAAAAGAAGGTCTTTCTTTTAAGGATGTTAAAAGCTTTAATCTTGATGAATACGTAAATTGCCCAATCGAAACTGAAACCTATCGTTATTTTATGGACTCCAATTTCTTTTCTAAAATCGATATAAAGAAAGAAAATACCAACTTTCCAGATGCTCTTAACCCAACTGCTTATGATGAAAAAATAGATAAAGAAGGCGGAGTGGATTTCCAGTAATTGGGAATTGGGAGAAACGGTCATATCGGTTTTAATGAACCCAATACTCCATTTGATAGCAAAACGCATATCATCGAGCTTACTAAATCTACTAGGGAAGCCAATGCTAGATTCTTTAATAACGATATGAATTTGGTTCCGACCAAAGCCGTTTCCATGGGCATTGCTACTATTTTAAAGGCTAAGATGGTTGTCTTGATTGCTAATGATCCAACAAAAAAAGAAGCTATTCTATCCCTAAAGGAAGGAAAAGCAGATATTTCTAATCCATCTACTAGCTTAATTGCTCATCCAAATTGCTATATTTTGATTACTAAATCAGTCTTAGAATAAAAAATAACACCTGTCTTTATGCTTTGTGCTTGAGGCAGGTGTTTTTTCTTTTATCTAAATAATTTATACGTCAGCGTAGCAACTTCCTCCGATGAATTCTCTCATTAATGAATTGGAGGGTACCCATTTTTCATCCATGTCAATAAAGAATTTAAGCATTCTCATTAAGCGTATGGCGACTGGGAAGTAAGGCGATTCCTGGTCTATTTTTTGCAATAATGGCAAGGCGTATTTTTTCATAACCGGCAATTCGTATGGAAGCATGGAATTATAAACGTAATCGCATCCTTCTTGGGTGGCGTAAATCCATTTGAATTCGCCAGCCCTGACGCTTGGCCACATTGATATTGTTTCTTCGGCAGAAGAATTCCTAAATTTATAGTCCCTAACGATTCTTCTTATTAATCTTAAATCCGTTAAGGATTGAGGGTTATGGTCATCTAGGTTAATTTGAGCTTGCGGGGCGATGAATATTTTAAATTTCGCCGATTTAGGGATGTCTAAGGTCAATCTATCATTTAAGGCATGAATCCCTTCGATGATGATCGGTTCGCCTTTTTTTACTTTTAGCAACCGACCCGGGACCCTTTTTCCTAACTGGAAGTCAAATTTTGGCAATCTGACTTCTTCTCCGTTAATCAAATCTACCATGTTTTGATTGAATAATGGTATATCTAAGGCTTCGATGGATTCTAAATCTGGCTGGCCATTTTCATCTAATGGAATTTTGCTCTTTTCTAGATAATAATCGTCAATTGAAATTCTAATTGGCTTTATGCCTCTTGCAAGAAGCTCTATTCTTAATCTATTGGCAAAAGTTGTTTTGCCGGAGCTAGATGGACCTGCAATACAAATTAAAGATATTTCGTTAATGGAATCTTCAATTAATTGGCCTAATTCGCATAGCATTCTATTATGGCGAGCCTCGCATATATTTATAAATTCGCTTGTACCGCGCCTTTTTATGGATTCATTAATGCCTGCTACTGTATCGGTTCCGATTATTTTTGCCCAATCATGGCTTTCTTTTAAAGTACGGCCAAAAGTAGGGGCATCTTCAAATTCTGGTATTTCCCCCTTGTTTTCAGCGCGAGGATATTGAAGAAGGAAGCCCGGCGAATATAGTCTTAATTTATATTTTTTTATATAACCGGTACTAGGCACCATGTGAGAATACATATAGTCCATATAGCCATCGCATTCATATAGATGAACTGTCCTTTCTGGGCGATATGGAAGTAAGGCTAGTTTATCTTCATAACCTAGCTTTTTATAAAGTTCTTCTGCATCTTCATTTGATAAAACCGTTCTTTTTAATGGATAATCCGCCTTAATTATGCTTTCAATTTCATGATTGATCTTTATTAGCATGGCTGTATTGGCAACATATCCTTTGCTAAGAAGGTGAATGGAAACGCATCTAGAGACATTGTAAGCAAACCTTATCTTTAGATCTGGATAGGCCCTTTTAAAAGCCATCGCGACTATATAACGTAAAGAGGCCTCATATGTTTTTATAGAATCGCTATCTTGAACGGTTAAGAATTCGACATTGCAATCATAATAAACTTCATAAGTTAGTTCCCTAACCCTGTTATTTACTTTCGCGACTATATAATTTTTATCCTCATCTTTATCCCCAAGAATTTCTAGCAAGGATGTTTTCTTATCGTATTCTTTAGTTATTCCGTTTAAGGTGACTTTGAATGACATTGTTCTTACTCCTAGGATGTTATTAAATCCAAATATGTTAATATGTAAGTGCTTTCATTGCAATGTTAGTTTGCCTAGAGAAAGCAAGGGAATATATAATTACGTGATAAGGTTTTGCAAGCCTTTTATAATTTATGAAAGACAATTTATTGGTCGTTGTTGATTATCAAGTCGACTTTGTTAATGGCTCCCTTGGGTTTCCTTTAGCTTTGGAATTGGAAGAAAAGATAGCTAATTTAATTGCAAAAAAAGAAAATGAAGGCTATGAAGTTGTCTTTACTAAAGATGAACATGGCGATGATTATTTAGATACGGAAGAAGGAAAAAATTTACCAATTCCTCATTGTATTAAAGGAAGTGGTGGGGAAGAGTTTTTTGGAAAGATAAAAGAAATCGCCTCTTCTCATAAAGTTTTTATAAAGCATACAT
>DOQE01000051.1:0-3945 GCA_003512585.1 Bacillota bacterium
TTCTAACAATAATTTAAGCCAAATATTATTCATCCACGTTTGTAGAAGAATCGCTAGACATGGCCATATAATCTTCAAATGTCGAAAGAAAAGTATCGGGGCCAACAGTTTGAAGTTCACCTTGATAAGCTATTGAAATCCTACCAGTTTCTTCAGAGACCACCACCGTAACGGCATCGCATACTTCCGATATCCCTATGGCAGCTCTATGCCTTGATCCAAATTTACCGGTTAAAGGTCTAGTAGTCGGGGTGAAATAGACCGAGGCGGCAAGTATCATGTCGTTTTTAATAATGACCGCGCCATCATGAAGCCTAGTTCCAGGATAAAAAATAGTTTGCAAAAGTTCAGAGGAAACCGGCGCATTAATAATAGTCCCCGATTTCATTACATCAGTTAAGGAATCCTTTTTTTCGAAAGTAATAATTGCCCCTATTTTTTGTTTAGCCAAAGTAATAACGGCAGTTTCCACTTTTTTATAAACGGCATCCCTATCAAATAATGTTTCTGGGCGAGTCTTGCTTTTATGCTGAAATAAATTGGCAATCGAAGACTTTCCCTTGTAATTATTTGAGGTAAACGATCTGCCTTCCGTTGAATTCGAAATATAGAAAACGAAAAAACCACACAAAAACAAAAACAAAGAAAGAAAAAGCGGCAAGCTTAAATCGAAAAGCCAAAAAAGCATAATCAGGACTTCAATGGAAACTATATAGGTACGCACAAATTTTCTTTTAAACCAGAGAAAAGCCACCACATCAAAAATTCCAAAAATCAAAAGAGCAAAAACAAAAGACAATATAGTTGTAACGCTACCAAAATTGCTGATTGTCGAAAGCGTATTCAAAATAGATTCTTTCATATTAATTATTACCAATGCATTGCCAATAAGGCGTTAAAATCATTATTAATTCAGCTAAATAGGAACTAGAGGTAATTAGTCAAAAACTATTTTCCTCAACCAATAATTATAATAGCAAAAATCTATGAGTCCTTACAAATAAGGATGAAATAAATTTCATTAGTTGTACTGCGGTCGCATAACGTTTTGTATCGTTTTTTGTTCATATTTTAATAATTTGCTTCTAAATAATTTAAATTAGTATCAATTTTTGTTCATTCTTTGTATTATATTTATTATGAATTCTAATTTACCATTTGATATATTTTTATTAGCAAATGATTTTCAAATTCGAAGTTTGAAATTGCCATTGATAAACAATAAATACACTCTTTTCTATTTAGTCGAAGGAAATGGAAAGTTAGTCTTAGCAAATAAAGAAGTACGAATTAGAGAAAATACCTTAGTTTTCATAAACAAAGGTAGCATTATCTCTTTCAATCTAGAAAAAGGGGCAAAGCTATATAAGATATCTTTTGATGAAGACTTGATTTCCATGAAAACCTATCTAAAAAAAGAGAACCTAGAAAGCGAGAGCAAGAACAAGCAAGAATTAAGCTGCGTTTGCCTAGCTCCAGGTTCAAGAGAATATGTTTCTTTGCTTTCAAATTTAGATGAATTAATAGAATTAAAAGAAGATACCCCGTTTTATGAGTATGAGATTACAAGGAAATTATTAACAATTTGGCTAATAATTAATAAAAACATCATTAATGGCTATTTTGTTAAAAAAACAAAAAAATTAGAAAAGACAAAACAATTCCTTTCTTTAGTATCTTTAAAATTCAAAGAAAGCTTATCTATTAAATCGATTGCAAAAGAAATGGAATTAAGTGTCCCGACATTACAACGTTATTTAATTGAGGAAATCAAGTTAAGCCCCTACCAATACTTATTTAACTATAGACTTTTTGCCGCGGCGAAAGACATAATTTCGACAAATAAAAAAATAAAAGCAATTGCCCTAGATAATGGCTTTAAAACAAAGTCCCACTTTGGTTATGAATTTAAAAAGGTCTTAAAAATGAGTCCAAAACAATATAGGAAACTAAATTCAATAAATACTCGTTAATGGAATAAAAAAAGAAAAAGAGAGCCGTGACTAGCATGGCTCTTTTTTCTAAAAAAAAGATAATGAAACGTATAAGGGTCAATAAAATGAAAAGAAATAAACTATTTGTATCTATGGTTCTATCCTCCACTTCCTTACTTTTGTTAACTAGTCTAGGGTTATTTAATAAAGGAAGCGCAACCTATTCCTCTCCAAATGAATTATGGGTTCATTATCCAAAAAAAGAAGCAAGCGAAAAAGAAAACGGCATAAGAGAATACTGGATAGAATGTTCTACCCATCGATATCAATTTAGCAAACCAAATAGTTCAAATATTCAAGAATATACTTCTTACAATACGGATGGGTTTAGCGAGAATGACCCTCGTTGGATTAAATATATTCCTTCTTATAAAAACGCATTTTTTGACTTAAGCAGCAATACTTTTGATTTTTCAGAAATAAATATATCTGGCTATACTCCAACCGATTCAGTTTCTAATGAACCTGGCTCGAAAATAAGAACAGATTTTACAAAGGATAATTTATCGCCTAGTTATAATTTAGAGTGTTTGACGGTTAGTGATGTCATTTCAAGCAATGATGAACTGTCTTCGTTTTGCAAGAGCATTGATGGAAAAGAAATTAGTGGATATTACGTTTTGACTTCTGATTTAAAGTCACCATCCTCTTATTTGAATAACCAAAATGGAACAAATAAATTCAAAGCGACTTTCGATGGAAGAAATCATACCATTTCTAATCCTACTACCCGGGGGCATAGACTCTTTGGCTGGATTAAAGATGCAACGATTAAAAATCTAAACTTTGATGACATTTCAATTTTCTCAGTCTTAGGAACCGTCGTTGAAAACTCAACAATAGAGAATTGCTCATTTAAAACCGCATCAACATTGAACGCGTGGTCAAATGTAGGAATTCTTTGCGATGAGTTTTATAGCGGGGTAAAACTAAAGAACGTCATAGTCGATATGGGGCAAAATGCCTTGAAAATCAAAAACAAAGGTTTTACCGCTTCGGCTTTATCGGCATATAACAGCTCAACTTTAGAAAACCCAGTCACCTATGATAACGTTTCCATCAATTGTTTGAATTCGACAAAAGCCTATGTAGGCGATAGGCAAGGTAGAAGCCTAAGGCCAGAAGAAATAAAATTCACAAGTACTTATAAATTTATCGATAATGGTCAATTAAATTACGATATTAAATATTTAAAGGGGAATTCTCAAATTGAAAAAGCCGCAAAGTTAATTAAGGAAGAAATAGATAAGGGGACTGGACAAAGTATAAAAATTTCTTCTATTGATGATTCAATAACATATAACGAGAATACTTCAAGCATAATTCTAGGCTCATCTTCTTTTTCAAATTATCAGCAGCAGACATTGCCAAGCGAAGCAGGATCATTTGTTCTAAAAGGCATAGGTAAAGCCATTTATTTAAATTCAAACTATGATGAAGGCTATCAAGTTGGAGCCATAAAGTTATTAGAAAGCCTAATAGGCTATGATTATATTGGAGCCGATACTATTGCTTACAAAGTAGAAGATAAAACCAATGTCGACTTGCCTTATTTAGATTTGACGTTTACGCCTTCTTTCGGATATAGAAAATGCGATTGGAGCGATCATAAAGACATAGAAGGCATTACTACAGATTGCTATAAATATGGATATAATGCCGGCTATGCAGAATATGGATATTATCTAGGGACAGAGGCAATGGGCACATTGCCAGCAGAAACTTTTCACACTTCCTTACACATCCTCTATCCTGGAACCTACTATAGTTCTCATCCAAATTGGTACGCCGTAAATGAAAATGGAAATAACTATGGGGATAAATATAATTTATGGCAACTTTGTTTCAGTGCTCATGGCGACTCAAATGAATACGAAGCCATGGTTAATGAAGCGACAAATAACGTAATAAAAAAATTTGCTAGTTCCAATAATTTGAACATCAAAACATC
>DOQE01000051.1:3969-4227 GCA_003512585.1 Bacillota bacterium
ATTATTAGGGACTGAAGACAATAATAATTATTGCCACTGCTCTAGTTGCAAGAAAAAAGCAAGCGAATACGGTTCAATCGCTGGGACAGTAATAAATTTCGTTAACGATGTAGCAAATAGAGTAAACAATAGAATAAGCGAAACAAAAAGAAGTGCTATAGATATAGGATTATTTGCTTACCTCGGCTACAAAGATGCACCAATTAAAAATGGATCGCCAACAATCAAAACAAACGATAACGTCTTTACTTTGGTTGC
>DOQE01000084.1 GCA_003512585.1 Bacillota bacterium
CGATCCCGCACAATGGCTGCCGTCCCCCGAAGCGTCCCCGCGGCTAGTCCGCTTGAATGCGATCGCTACACTATTGAACCATTCAGGAGGAAATCAAAGTAATGGCCAATGCCAAAAACAACGAGGAGCTTCGTCTCCCCAACCCGTTTGAACCCGTCTCCGTAAAAGTCGAAGTCAACGACGAAAACGAGCATTACTGCAAGCTCGTCGTCAAACCGCTCGAACGCGGCTTCGGCATCACGGTCGGGAACGCCCTCCGTCGCGTCTTGCTCTCCTCTTTGCCCGGCGCCAGCGTTTGCGCCGTCGAAATCGAAGACAACGATGTGAAAGTCCGTCATGAATTCACCGCCCTCGACGGCGTGGAAGAAGACGTCACCGCCATCATCCTCAATCTGAAGGACCTCGTCCTGAAGATCGACGACGACTCCGGCGAACTCAAGCGCGTCACCGTCGACAAAAAAGGCCCCGGCGTCCTTACCGCCGGCGACCTCGAACTGCCCGAACTCGTTTCGGTCATCAACCCGGAATTGGAAATCGCCCACCTCAATGAGAAGGGACATCTCCATATGACCATCTACGCCGCCAATGGCCGCGGATACGTCACTTCCGAGCAAAACAAGATCGAGCGGAAAATCGATGCGATCGGCCTCATCGCCACCGACTCGAACTACTCCCCGGTCCTGAAAGTCGCCTATTCGGTCGAACCGACCCGCGTCGGCCACGATTCGAAGTTCGATGAGCTCACCCTCGAAGTCACCACCAACGGCTCCACCAAGCCGACCGATGCGGTGGCCCTTGCCGCTCAGCTCCTCATCTCCCACTTCTCCCTCTTCACCAAGCTTGACGAAAAGGTCGGCGACGTGAAGTTGGTCAAAGAAGAGGCCAGGGCCGAAGACAACAAGTACCAGAACATGCTCATCGAAGAGCTCGACCTCAGCGTCAGAAGCAATAACTGCCTCAAGCGCGCTGGGATCACGACCGTCATGGAACTCACCCAAAAGAGCGAAGACGAGATGATGAAAGTCAGGAATCTTGGCAAGAAATCGTTAAAGGAAGTTAAAGAAAAACTCAATAACATTGGGCTTCACTTCCGCGATTATGTAGGAGAATAATTATGGCAGCACAAGGAAGAAAAAACGTTCACGGCAAAGCTGGTGTTCGCTTTAAGGCTGGTTATACCGCCTCGAAGAACAAATCAATGCTTCGCAATGTCGTAACTGACCTTATCTTAAATGAAGAAGTCAAAGTTACTTCTGGTGTTACTAAAGAATTAAAGTCTTTAGCAGACCATCTTGTCACTTTGGCAAAAAGAAACGATTTGCACGCTAGAAGGTTAGCCGCTCAAATCGTTAGACCAACAGTTACTTCAAAAGAGGGCAAAACCGCTTTAGATAAACTATTTAGTGAAATTGGTCCAAGAATGGCTTCTAGGAATGGTGGATATACCAAAGCCTATAAGCTCGGATTAAGAAAAGGCGACTCCGCTGAAGTCACTTTAGTTCGTTGGTCCGATAAGTAATAAATTATTTATCATTTAGAACTCTTAATGGAAACGTTAAGGGTTCTTTTTTATTATTTTAAGGAAGTAATGTCGTATATAGATAAGATCCCTAAGATTGATTCTTCTTTTTTGCCATTTTCCGTAATGAATATCAGCCCTAATCTTTTGTTTTCTTTTATTAAAGAGAATTCTTTTTCTGCGGTTGATAAAGGTTCATATTTAGAAAGAAATAAAAACCTTTTGGTTTCATCATTTAAATTAAAAGAATCTAAATAGGAAGACAATTTATCTTTATATGATATTTTTTTATTGCTTATTAGTTTTAGCAAAGAATAGCTAGAGACAATGCCTTTTACCTTTTTATGTTCATCAACTAGAGGCAAATATGTATATCCATTTTCTTTAAATAAAGTCAAAGCTTTCTCTATATCATCAACTTGATAAAGGAATGTAATGTTTTTATTGCTTCTAGAATAGGAGGTTTCTTTCATTCTTTTTAGAATTAATTCAAAATCAAGACAAACCTTGCTAGAGACAGCTATTGGATAGTCGCCTTCATATTGTTCGTGCGTTAAATAATTTCTAATCTCTCTATAATCGTTTAGTTTTTGATAAAACTTATTTTTATAAAAACAATACGTTTCCGGTTTTTCTGCTCTAATTTCTTCTAATTGCCTATAAAGGTTTAAGAATTGTTCGTTAGTTAGTTTTGAATAATTTAATCGTTGCATACTTTAAGTATAAAGAATTTCGATTCAAAGTATATATTTCTACCAAAATTACCGATTTGTTAATTATACCGAACAAATTTGTTGAAAATGTTTAGTAATATTATTATATCGGTAAAACGATAGTTTAATTGAGAATAAAATATCGATTATCTACAATATTAAAAGCAATTGCCAAATATGGTGAAACGGAGGGTGTTATGCCAATAAGAAAAGAAGTTGTCGATGGCGTGAAAGCCATTTGTGAACAACGTAAAAACGAACCGTCTCCTTTAATGATGATTCTATCTGACATTCAAAAGAAATACGGTTATATTCCTCTTGAAGTCCAAGAGATTGTTTCTAGCTGCACAGGTATTCCTGTAGCGGAGATTTATGGGGTTGTCTCCTTTTACTCATTTTTCTCTTTAAAGCCAAAGGGGAAATACGTTCTAGGAATTTGCTTAGGAACGGCTTGTTATGTTAAGAATTCTCAAGCCTTAGTCGATAAGTTTTCTGCCTTATTAGGCATTGGCCCCGGGGAAACTACAGAAGATGGTTTATTTACCATTGAGGCCATCCGCTGCATCGGGGCATGTGCTTTAGCGCCTGCTATGTCTATTAATGGCAAGGTTTATCCAAAAGTTACTCCCGACCAAGTCGGAAAAATAATAGACGAATATAGAAAGCTTGATGCGGAGGGAAAATAGGATGGAAAAAATTACAACCCCTGGATGTTTGCAAAATTGTATAGATAAATATACTTTGGAATTTAACGCCAAAGTAAAAGGGACAAACGGAAAAAGAGCCGTCGTCGTTTGCGGTGGGACTGGGTGTCTTGCCAATGCTTCGGATGAAATCATTAAAGAATTAAAAAAAGAAATAAAGGCCCATGGATTAGAAGATAAAGTCAGCGTCAACCACGTTGGTTGCTTTGGTTTTTGTTCTCAAGGCCCGTTTGTAAAAATATTCCCTGAGGACACTTTATATCATGCGGTTAAAGTAAGTGACGTCAAACAAATCGTCGAAGATGATTTAATAGGTGGGAAAGTTTGTGAAAATCTTCTTTATGTCGATCCGGTTACTAAAGAAAAAGTAGTTAGGCAAGATGACATTAATTTCTATAAGAAACAAGTTCGTGTTGCTTTGCATGGATGTTCATTAATTAACCCAGATTTATTAGAAGAATCATTGGGCTATGACGGGTTTAAAGCTTTGAAAAAAGTTTTAACATCCATGACTCCTCAACAAGTTATTGATGAGATTTTAGCTAGCGGATTAAGAGGAAGAGGCGGGGCTGGCTTCCCGACTGGAAGAAAATGGCAATTCGCCGCGAACGTTAAATCAGATCAGAAATATATAGTATGCAATGGAGACGAAGGCGACCCGGGTGCTTTTATGGATCGTTCCATCTTGGAGGGCAACCCATTCGAGGTAATCGAAGGCATGATGATTGCTGGGTATGCATTTGGGGCAAGCGAAGGTTATTTCTATGTCCGTGCCGAATATCCTGTTGCCGTAGCTAGGCTTCAAAGGGCAATCGAAGACATGGAAAAGGTAGGCTTATTAGGCGACAACATCCTAGGAACCGACTTTAGCTTTAAAGCCCACCTTAGATTAGGTGCCGGGGCTTTTGTTTGCGGGGAAGAAACGGCTTTGCTTAATTCTATTGAAGGAAAAAGAGGCATGCCTCGTCCTAGACCCCCGTTCCCTGCCATTAAAGGATTATGGGGCAAACCAACTTGTGTTAATAACGTCGAAACATTAGCTCAGGTTGCCTATATCATTAGAATTGGTGCGGAAGAGTTTGCCAAAATGGGAACTGCAACTTCAAAAGGGACAAAAGTATTTGCCCTTGGTGGGAAAGTCAACAATGTTGGTCTTGTTGAAGTTCCAATGGGAACCACATTAAGAACCCTTGTTTTCGATATTGGCGGAGGAATCCCAAATAACAAGAAATTCAAAGCCATTCAAACCGGCGGGCCAAGTGGTGGCTGCTTGACTGAAAAAGATTTGGACACCCCAATCGATTATGATTCCTTGGTTGCAAAAGGCTCGATGATGGGTAGTGGCGGGGCGATTGTAATGGATGAAGACAATTGCATGGTTGACGTTGCCCACTTCTATATGGATTTTATTTGCAATGAATCGTGTGGCAAATGTTCACATTGCAGAATCGGGACCAAGCGTTTGTATGAAATGCTTACAAAGGTGACAAACGGGACTGCAAATGAACAAACTTTAGAAGATATGAAATATTTGGCTACCGTTATTAAAAATGGGGCTTTATGTGCCTTAGGGCAAACGGCAGCCAACCCAATTCTTTCGACTATGGCTAATTTCCCCGAGGAATATGAAGCCCATGTCAAAGATAAGAAATGTCCTGCTCACGTTTGCAAAAAATTGATGCGTTATGTCATTAATCCAAATATTTGTAAAAAGTGTTCTTTGTGTGCAAGAAACTGTCCAGTTTCTTGTATCCATGGCGTGCCAGGAAAAGAAGCCTATGTCATCGATCAAAGCAAGTGTATTAAATGCGGATCCTGCATGTCTAGTTGCCGTTTCAAGGCGATTAGTAAGGAATAAGGAGAGAAGCAATGGAAAATGTTAGCAATGTCAATATAAATATCGAGGGACGTATTTATAGCGTTCCTTCGAATTTGACTGTTTTAGAAGCCGCTAGAAAAGTTGGATATAACATTCCGACTTTATGTTATTGGAACAAAGGGCATAATTCATTAGCTTCATGTAGAGTTTGCTTAGTTGAAATAGCTTCTAGCCGTGGCTCCAAACTATTTGCCTCTTGCGTATATCCAGTTACTGATTGCCAAGCCGAAAAAGGATTTGTTATTAAAATTTCTTCTCCAATGGCCATAGATGCAAGAAGGACTTCTGTTGAGCTTTTGCTGTCTAATCATTCTAAAGAATGTCAAACTTGCGTTAAGAATGGGCATTGCGAATTGCTTCACGTTGCTTCTTTAACAGGAGCTAGGTCTAATCAATTCGAAGGGGAGATGACTAAATCTACTTTTGATAATGCCGCGCCTGGAATAATTAGAGATACAAGCAAATGCATTTTATGTGGTAGGTGTATTGAAAAATGCAAAGATAGCCAAGGTATTGGCATTTTAGGATTTGAGAATAGAGGTTTCCAAACCATTCTTTCTCCAGCTGGCAATAGGTCATTTAAGGATGTTCCTTGCATTCAATGTGGGCAATGTATCGAAGTTTGTCCTACAGGCGCTTTAAGCGAACATAGAGAAATAGACAAAGTCGATATGGCCATGCATCAAGGCAAATATGTCATCGTCCAAACTGCTCCGGCCGTTAGGGCGGCTTTATCGGAAGAATTTGGTCATAAAATCGGAGAAGAAAATGCGACAGGAAAAATGGTCGCAGCTTTACATAGGCTTGGATTCTATAGGGTTTTTGATACCAACTTTGCGGCTGATTTAACCATTATGGAAGAATCTCAAGAATTGCTTAATAGGCTTAAAAATGGTGGGACCTTACCTCAGATAACTTCTTGTTCGCCAGGTTGGATAAATTATATGGAATATTTCTATAAAGATTTGATTCCAAATGTTTCCACTTGCAAATCCCCCCATGAAATGGAAGGGGCTATAATTAAGAGTTATTTTGCTTCTACCCACAATTTAAATCCCGAAGATATATTCGTAGTATCGATTATGCCTTGTACTGCAAAAAAATATGAAGCAAAAAGGGTGCAAAATGCCGCTATAAATTCTCTTCCTGATGTTGATGCCGTTTTAACGACTAGAGAATTGGCCGTTATGATAAAAAGAGCAGGCTTGGTTTATGATGAACTTGCTGAAGAAGAATTCGACAATGATTTATTGGGCACTTACTCTGGAGCTGGCGTTATATTTGGTGTAACCGGTGGAGTAATGGAAGCCGCTTTACGTACGGCTTATCATAGCTTAACTGGCAAAGAATATGAAAAAATTGAATTTAGCGAAGTTAGAGGTTTAGATTCTGTAAAAGAAGCTACCGTTGATATTAATGGAACTAAATTAAAAGTAGCTATAGCTTCAGGAATGAAAAATGCCAAGCCTCTTCTTGATGATATCAGGGCTGGTAAATCTCCATACGCTTTTATTGAAATCATGGGTTGCCCAGGTGGTTGCATTAATGGTGGAGGACAACCATTTGTTAAACCTAATTTATTGCCAAAAGAAGATGTTAATATTCTTGAAACATATAGGCAAAAAAGAGCATCTTTGCTTTATGGTATAGACGAACATATGAGTTTGCGTCAGTCTCATAATAACAAAGATATCCAAAGATTATATAAAGACTATCTAGGCTCGCCTTGCGGAGAGCTCTCAGAAAAATTGCTTCATACCCATTATAATGATTCAAGAGAATGCTTTCCTGAGAAAAAATAATTAATTTGTTTTATAATTGGGGCTAGGGGAAACCTAGCCCTTTTTAAAATCATGTTTAAAAACGTTATCTTTGATTTGGATGGAACTCTATTGGACACATTGCCAGACATTAGGGTTGCCATAAACGAAGCCTTAAAGGAATGCGGCTATTCTTATTCTTTTTCTTTAAAGGAAGCCAAAGCATTGATAGGAAATGGAACCGATATCCTAGTAAAAAGAGCACTTAAGGATAAAGAGGAAGATAATGATGCTTTTACTAATTTAAAAAAAGCTTATTTGCCTTTATATAAATTAAGGCAAAATGAACATTGTAAGCCTTATAATGGCTTAAAGGAGGCTCTTTCTTTTCTTTCGCAAAGAGGAACTTCTTTATTTGTTTGTACAAATAAGCCTGACGAACTAGCAAAGATTATTATTTCTAAGCATTTTGAAAAGGATACATTTAAACAAATAAAAGGCAATGAAGAAGGCTATCCAGTTAAGCCCGATCCGAGTTTGGTTAATAAAATAATCGAACTATTCAGCTTAAAAAGAGAAGAAACTTTGTTTGTCGGGGATTCTATTGTCGATGTTGAAACTGCTAGAAACGCTAACATAAAATGTTGTCTTGTTTTGTGGGGATATGGAAATTATAAACCTGCCTTGTTAAAACAAGCCGATTATATTGTGAAAAAACCTAAAGAGATTGTCCAAGTGGTTTTAGGAAAGGAAGGGTGGTAATTATGAAAGAAGTAAAAATTTATAATTCATATGGAAATAAGCTTGAAACTTTTAAGCCTATAAAAGAAAACGAAGTGTCAATGTATGTTTGTGGTCCAACGGTTTATGATGAACCACATATTGGAAATATGCGACCCGTGATAGTGTTTGATGTTTGGAGAAGGTTATTTTTGGCGCTTGGATATAAAGTTACCTATGTGTCAAATTATACTGATGTCGATGATAAGATTATTAAAAGAGCAAAATCTCTTGGGATAAGCGAAAAACAGCTTACCCAAGATGTCATAAAAGCTTTTAGAAAAGATGTCGATGACGTCAATTCGCTTCAACCTGATTTTACCCCAACCCCAACTTCTTATATGAGCCAAATCATTTCCTATGTTAAGGATTTAGTCGACTCAGGACATGCCTATATAAGCAATGAAGACGTCTATTTTCGTGTTTCATCCGTGCCTTGCTATGGAGAATTAAGCGGGAATACAATAGAGACTTTGATTTCAGGGGCTAGAATCGATATAAATTCTAACAAGGAATCCCCTTTGGATTTCGCCTTATGGAAAAAAACGGATGAAGGCATTAAATGGAATTCTCCTTTTGGGGAAGGAAGACCTGGATGGCATACCGAATGCTGTGTCATGATTAATTCCATTTTTTCTTCTCAACATGGATTAATAGATATCCATGGCGGAGGTTTCGATTTGAAATTCCCTCATCATGAAAATGAAATCGCTCAATCTCGCGCCCATAACGGCAATAGGCTAGCTAACTTTTGGATCCATAACGGGTTTATAAATATTGATAACCAAAAAATGTCGAAATCGTTAGGTAATGTTTTAAGCGCGAAAGAGGTCATTGCCAAATGGGGTGGCATGCCTTTTAGGCTTATGGTTTTAAATACCCATTATCGTTCTCCTCTTTCTTTTACTACCGAAACAATAGAAGAAGCGACCCGTTCCTATACAAAAATTGCCTCAACATATAAAAATCTAGCCGTTAAGCTGCAATTGTTAGACATGGATTTAAAATCATTAAAAGGAGAAGGCGAGGAAGCTTTCCTTAATGAAATGTGTAATGATTTAAATACTCCTAATGCCTTAACTATAGTTTATGGCGAACTAAAAGCAGACAATATGTTATTAAGGAACAAAAACGTTTCTATTGAAGAATTAAAAAAAGCATTTGCCAAACTACAAGATTATTTGTTCATTTTAGGCATAAAAGTAGATTATCCACTTCTTTCTTTGGATGATAAAAAAATATATAAAGAGTATATGCTAGCCAAAGAAGCGAAAGATTTTACTAAAAGCGATGAGCTTAGAAACGAGTTGATTAAAAGAAATATTTTCTAATTTAGAAAATAAAATACGTTAAAACCTAAAATTACTTCCAAAGGAAAAAATATGAGTATAATAGTTTATGGTAAGAACACCGTCCGTGAAGCGGTAAGATCGGGTAATGCCAAGCAATTAAAGGTATTGGCTAAATTTGGATCCGACTCGATTGTAGCCGAGGCGAGGAGAAGTTCAATTCCAGTTGCATTCGTTAATGATGACGAATTGACTCGGATGACCAAAAACTCTTCTCATCAAGGGTTTATGGCCATCTGCGATGACATAAAGACTTATTCTTTGGAAGAACTGATTTCATGTTCCAAAAATAGTCGTTACCCCTTGTTTTTGATGTGCGATGGTATCGAAGATCCACATAATCTTGGTGCTATTTTGCGTTCTTGCGATGCATTTGGCGTCGATGGGTTAATAATCAAGAATAGAAACGAGGTACCTTTGAACGCCACCGTGGCAAAAGTATCTACTGGGGCTATTAGTTATGTCAAAGTCGCAACAGTGACAAATTTAACGAAAGCCTTGTTAAAGCTACAAGAAAATGGATTTTGGGTTGTTAGTAGCGATGGCTCTGCTTCCCTTACCTATGACCAAGTGGATTATAAATGTCCAATTTGCTTAGTTGTCGGCAGCGAAGGGTTTGGCATCTCTAGATTGGTCTTAGCCAAAAGCGATTTTGTTGTCAAAATCGATATGGTTGGCCACGTCAATTCCTTAAATGCTTCCGTTGCCACTGGAATTCTTCTTTCCCATATTGCTTTAGCACGTAAGTGATTCTTACCCAATTGGGGAGGATTATATGGTTGGGGATTACACCATTTTAAACGATGAATCGTTGCTGCTTTTATTTCGCAATGGCATCGTAGCGGCTAGGGACGTATTGACGGTTCGTTATTTTAAAGAAAGAAAAAAGCATTTAAAAACGGTATGCCCTCTTTATTTTGATGTATTGGACGATTGGGATTATAACGAAATTTTTTTTCGAAGCTATTTGCAAGCGGAGACTAATTTTGCTTTTGGCAAAGGGAAATTCTATTCTTTTTTTAAAATAATTCTTTCTAGGGAAGTCATGAAAGAAGTAAGCAAGAAATTAAATGAAAAAAGACTATTGCCTACTGTTTCTTTTGATTCAACTATTGGCGAAGAAGGGAGCATGTGTACACTTCATGACATCGTTTCTTCTAGCAATGCAGACGACGATCCTAAAGTCTTCTTTTCTTATTGCGATACTTTGACTAGTCTAAACAAATTGCCTAATGGGGTTAATAAAGTAGGGATAGAGATTGCAAAAGATCTTTATAAAGGTTTTTCTTTAGAAGAGGCCGCTAAAAGGAAAAATATAAGTAAGTCGGCCGCTAAAATGTATGTTTATAGATTCAGGAAGTGGGCTAAGACCATTATTGTTAATATGGATGGAGGGTACGTTGATTCAGCTCCATTCCTTAAATTAGATGAATGCGATAATTAGGCTCTAATGTAGGTCTAAATAAGAAAAGAAAAAAATTAGCAGGGGTTTAATAAATAAGAATTTTTATAATATTTTAACTAATTTTTCGATTTTATTTTTCAATAAGTTAAAACGATGAATTAGTTTGTTTTGTTGCCTTACGAACATAGTTTTTCATTACAGTTGCATATTTATCGAAACTTTTGTCTGCATGAGATTGCCCCCTTCTTAAATTGTAAGATTATCTCTTGCGTTCTTTGGATAAAAAATATCTTTTCTTTATTTCAATGCGTTATGTAATTTCTATTTTCTATTTGGCGTAATAAAAACGGAATTTACTTCAACAATCATGTTAGTAGTAGATTAATATTATTGACAAGTTGCCTTTTGACTATTAAAGTAGACACGCTGAAAGTTAATCAATTATGGGTAGGGAAAAGGTTTTTTTGATTTGCACAGATTGTCTAAGTAGAAACTATACAATCTATAAAAGCAAGGACAATCCAAAACGCCTTGAATTGATGAAGTTTTGTAAGCATTGTGGAAAGCATACTCTCCACAAGGAAAGCAAGTGAACTAGGGAGGAAATTTATGACCCCAATCAAGTACACAAAAGAAGTAATTAAAGAAGGTAAAAGGGTTCGTTGGCCTAAACGTGACGTTTTATTGCCAACCATTGCGGTTGTAATTTGCATTGCTGCCTTCGCGGCTATTTTCCTTTCATTAGAAGATTTAACCGCCGGTTCATTGATTCAACAATTAAGAAACGCCTTTGGAGGAAAATAAAATGGCTGCTACTAATTTAGGTGAAAAGCAGTGGTATATAGTTACCACTTATTCAATGCATGAAGCAAAAACTGCCGATAATCTTAGAAAACGTATAAATTCAATGGGCATGCAGGATTTGATTCTTCGTGTTCTAGTTTGTGATCAAGAAGTACCTGTTTTAAAAGATGGTCTTCCAACTGGTAAAACCAAAACCGTTAACTTATATCCAGGATATATGTTTGTCGAAATGATTATGACGGATCAATCTTGGTATATCGTTCGTAATACTCCGGGAGTTACCGGCATTGCCGGTTCTAGTGGTGGCGGACAAAAGCCAACTCCTGTTACTAGAGAAGAAATCGAACCAGTCCTTAAAAGAATGGGCATGGTCGATGAATCCATGTATGATCGTTATGCCGTTGGTGATAATGTTAAAGTTATTCATGGCCCGCTTGAAGGAACTGAAGGTAAGATTATTTCTATTGATAAAGCTACTGGAGCTTGTAGAGTCGAAACCGTCTTCTTCGGTCGTTCTACTCCAGTCGATGTTGATTTCTCCGAAATCGAAAAAATATAAAATCATTTACAAATAAGCATCGTCAAATGACGATGCTTTTTATAAAACCTAATGACTTTTAAAGAAAAAATAAACAATTATT
>DOQE01000057.1 GCA_003512585.1 Bacillota bacterium
CATATCAATGGTATCGAAACATCAAGGCAGTTACGTCAAATGGATAATGAAGTTGCCCTGGTTTTTGTGACAAACTTATCCAAACTTGCCATCAAAGGTTATGAAGTTGATGCATCAAGTTTTCTTGTCAAACCGATTAACTATTATGTTCTGGAAAACTGTCTCAAAAAGATTTCCAAGAAAATCCAACAGGAAGAAAGGGATTTCCTTCTTCTTTCTGTTGATGACTCCATTATCAAAATCAAAATCGGAGAAATCCTATTCATTGAGGTTATGGACCATTTCAGCGTGTTCCATCTATTGGATCAAAGGGTGATAAAGATTAGAAGTACTCTCAATAGCATCGAAGAGAGGCTTTCCGGTTATGGATTCTCAAGATGCAGCAACAGTTATTTGATCAATCTGAAGTATATCGAAACGATAGAAGGAGATATGGTTTATATCGGTTCGGAGAGCATAACGATTACTAGAACCAAGAAGAAGCAGTTTATGCTGGATTTCACCGAATATTACGGAAATAGGTGATTTATGGGTTCTTTGGTCTATTTTTTCTATTTCTTCCTCAAGCGGTTTTCTAAAAGGAACAGACATTGCCACTCCCCCATCCAAACAAAGATAGCCATCTACGTTAACGGGTTTTGATAATAACGGCAAAGAAGAAGAAGCGGCCAGCCCTTTATATGGATCACTAATTGCATTTTTTTCAAAATAAATGGTTTTTCCTGAATTCATATCCGTGGCAACCATGTAAAAAAGAGAAGGTGAATTAAAAAACTCTTTCTCATTAAAAGGCAAAATTGATTTTGGAACTTCATGAAATAAAAAATCAAAATCAAATATAGTGCCTTTAAAAATCCTATTCCTCACCGAAACAAATTTTGGGTCAGACATTAGCTCTGTAACAACATATTTGCTTCTTCCAAAATCTTTAGATAGATAATTAGCCCCGCAAAGTGATCCAGCTGATGTGCCGATTATATAAGGGAAACTAATTTTATTAAGCAAAAATGCATCCAAAACTCCCGCGGCATAGATACCCCTAGTGCCCCCTCCTTGAATTACTAATGCGCTTTTTACCTTTTTACCTTGTTCCATCAATTTAAATTATAGTAAATTTAAGTTAATTTCCTTAGGAAATTCTTAAACTTTATTTGGTTTCTAGTATTTTATGCCATAATAGACAACATGAACTTGAAAAAATTATCCATAACACTATTACTAGGGACCTTATTGCTTACTTCTTGCTCGCTTGTTTCATCTATTCAAACTAAAACCAGCCAAGAAGATAGTTCTTCTTCCTATATAGAAGAAAGATCTTCTAGCCAAAGCGAAAATAGTAGTTCTACTAGCCAAAGCGAAGAAAGCAAATCTTCTTCTGGCTCTAAAGAAGAAGAAACCAAGCTTTTTAATTTTTATTGCGTGAACGATTTCCATGGTTCAATTCTAGAAAAAGCGAACGCCACTTATTATGAAGCCGGGATAAAAAAATATTTTGGAGAATTAAAACGCCTAAAAGAAAAAGACCCGGAACACACAATAATTTTATCCGCAGGAGACATGTGGCAAGGCTCCTTAGAAAGCAATTATTATTATGGCAAAGACGTAACCGAAGCCATGAATGAGGTGCCTTTTGATGCAATGACATTAGGAAACCATGAATTTGATTATGGTCAACAATATATTTTTGAAAATTTAGAACTAGCAAATTTTCCATTTTTAGCAGGAAATATAGTTAAATGGAAAAATGGTCCAACTGAAGAAAAATGGGATGAACGAATACTTAGTTCTACTATAATTGAAAAAGACGAAACCAAAATAGGCATAATTGGAATGATCGGAGACGGGCAAACTACCTCGATCGTTTCTCCAAATGTTGAAGATATTACTTTTACAAATGCCGAAAAATATGCGATTCAAGAATCAAAAAGTCTAAAAAAACAAGGCTGTTCAGCCGTAATGCTAGTTATTCATGCGCCAAATTCTACAATAACAGGAGATAGCAAAAATAAAGGATGGTCCATTAGGTATAAACTCAAAGATTACTTTGATGGCATTTTTACTGGGCATACCCATCAAATCGAAGAAGAGCAATATTCAAACGTGCCACTAGTCCAGGCAGGGGCTAACGGAAGCGCTTATTCTTATATTCAATTATCTATTAAAGGAAGCGAAGTAGAATGTAGTGATTATAAAGCGGTTTCTTCCTCGAAAAGTTGGGAAGAAGAGGCTAGCATTGCTTCAATCTATAATAAATATATAAATGAAGAAAGTTTCATTGCAAAGGCTAGTGAAGTGGCAGGAACATTAAATGGCGGTAATTTAGATAAAAATGGTGTTGCAAGGTTAGGCTGCAAAGCAATTTACGATGCCTATAAAGAAAAATACCCTAGTCTAGTTTTAAGCATGGAAAATTCCCAAAGATCAAATCTAAACAAAGGGAGAATAACATATTCAGACATTTATAAAGCAACACCATTCATGAACAATATAATCATTGCTAACGTTAAGGGTTCTGATATTTTAAATGAAGCTGCCTACGCTCAAACATATACTGAAGATATAGATAATTATTCTTCTTTAGAAAGCAATAAATTCTACACGATTGCTGTTATTGATTACCTTTATTACCATCAAGATACAAATAAAAATTACAATTATTTTCCTAGTGCTAAAAACCAAATAATCGAAATTGAAAATACTCACCCCTATCAATTGACTTTCGACTATATTAAAAACCAAAAAAATTCAACGATTAATTCTTCCTCTTTTTCGGCCAATGCAAAAGGATTCAATTTATATAAATAAAGCAGGCGTGTATTTAAATTGGTCTCTTATTTAGAGCTTAATTTTAACAAATCAGAATATAAATCTACCCTTCTATCCCTAAACACGCCCCAATCGCGTCTTTCTTTATTTATCTTTTCAAAGTCAAACTCATAAACCAAGCAATTCTCTTCATCCCTATTTAGTTCAGCGACTTTATTCCCATATTCATCAGAAATAAAGCTTGATCCAAAGAAAGTCATGGAAGAACTCTTAATAGATTCCTTGCCAATTCTATTAGCGGCCAAAACAGGAACTATGTTTGAGGCAGCGTGACCTTTCATAACGTTTTGCCAGTGGTCTTTTGAATCCTTATCTAAAACAGGTTCAGAACCAATCGCGGTTGGATAGAGTATAATTTCGGCTCCTTTTAAAGCTAAAATCCTAGCAGTTTCCGGGAACCATTGATCCCAACAAATCCCCACGCCTATTTTTCCAATAGAAGTGTCGAAAACCATGAAACCGGTATCCCCGGGAGTAAAATAAAACTTTTCTTCGTAACATTCTCCGGTTGGAATATGTGATTTTCTATATATTCCTAAAATGTTTCCATTCTCATCAATCATTGCTAGTGAATTAAAGTAACAATTATTATCTTTTTCAAAAAAGGAAATAGGTAAAATTACTTTATATTTTTTTGCCACCTCTTGGAAGTGAGATAAGGTTTTGCTGCAACTGGCAGTCTCGGCAAAATCAAAGTACTCATAATCCTCTATTTGGCAAAAATAATAACGAGAAAATAACTCAGGAAGCAAAACCAATTTAGCCCCTTGATTTACTAGTTTTTCAATATAATGATCCGCTTTTGCAATGTTTTCTTCATAAATAGAAGACATTTTCATTTGAACTAGACCAACTTTGACACTCATTTTTTTACCTCCGGAATTTGCATAGTTATGCAATGAATGTTACCTCCACCTAATAAAATTTCCCTTGTGTTTATTTGGTGAATTTTTTTCTTTGGGAACAAGGAAGAAAATAATCTATATGCCTCTTCATCTTCTTTAACTCCAAAAGATGGAAGAATGACAAAATTCTTTCCTTGATAGAAATTTACATAAGATGCGGAAAGCCTATCCGAATTATTTCTTGGCTTAGCATCAAATTTGTCTTTAACGATTCCTTTTGCCTCTTCTTCATACATATATAAAGGAGGGTTTGGTAACAGGGACTTATAAATCTGGAAATGTTTCCCTCTAGCATCAGTTGCGTCAAGCAAGGCTTGATATGTTAGCTGGCAATACTCATATTGAGGATCGTTTTCATCGTTAGTCCACGCCATCACCAAAACGCCTGGTTTTACAAAAGCTACCATGTTATCTATATGTTCATTGGTCTCATCCATATAAATACCATGGGGAACCCAAATGATTTTCTCTAAAGATAAATATTCCTTCAATGTCTCTTCAATTTCTTCTTTTCTTAAAGTGGGGTTTCTTCCTTTTGAAAGCAAGCAAGCTTCCGTAACAATAGCCGTGCCTTTCCCATCAAAAGCAATTGAACCGCCTTCAAAAACAAAAGAAGGCAAGCGGTAATCTTGTATTTTGTATTTCTTATCGAAAATAGAAGTTAATTTATCGTCATCATGGTAATTAGAATAAAGTCCATCGACTTCTCCTCCCCATGCATTAAATCTAAAATCAACTCCACGAATGTTTTTTCCATTGGTTAGATAAATGCCCATGTTATCCCTAGCCCAAGAATCGTTATATCTAATTTTTAATAGTTCGACATTTTTAATATTCTTATAGGTGGGAGCTACTCTAGCATAGATAGAAGGATGAATGCCAACTATGACTTTTTCATGTTTTGCTATAGCTAAAATTACTTCTTTATAGTTTTGCTGCGCAAAAGAAGCATTATTTCTCCAAGTATCTTTTCTATACGGAATCAAAACAACGGTCGCTTTATGCTTATCACCTTCAAAAGGCAATTTATAGCCGTCATTTGAAGGGGTGGTTTTTCTAGTTTCTTGGTATTCCATTAATCTTTTTGAATACATTGAATATTTTTTCCATTTTTCAACATCGACAATTTCAAAGCCATCTGGATAATTGCTTAAAATTGTTATACCCGATGACTTATAGAATTTAACCCTGTCGATTAATTCTTTTGTCCAAACTTCTCCAGGGATAATCAAAGGAATGCCTGGCGGATAAATCATAACCATTTCTTTCGAAATCATTCCAAAACAATTATCTATTTTTGCTATTTTACCATCCGCATGAAAGGCGACACGTGGACGAAGAAGCATAAAAGGGAAGGAAGAATCAAAATGATGATCAATATAGGTTATATTCGAATGATAATGCTTCTTTGATAATTCCTTTAAAGCAAAGACAAGTTTATCGACATGTTCCTTTTTTGTTCCGATGGCAAAAATGCAAAGAACGGCATAAGTCTCCGCTAATTCAAGTTGGATATCGTAATCCTTTTTGATTTCGTAATAGAGTTGAAAACCATCTATATCTAGCTTATCTAAGCCAATTACCAATTTTGACTGGTCATAATCAAATGAACCATGCTCTAAAAAATGTTTTTTATCTTCTACAATAAATCCTGGTATTTTATTAATCTCTTCCTTTGCGTATTCAGCCAATTCATAAACTCTTTCCTGAGCTTGCTTGCCTTTTGTTGCCATAAAGCTTCTTGCCCCATCTAAAGAAGCCATAAGTATCATTGAAGGAGAAGTCGTGTTAATAATATTTAAAGATTTTTGAACGTCATATCTAGAAAACATCTTTCCTTTTAAAAGCAAAGCGGAAGTTTGGGTTAAAGAACCAGCTGTTTTATGAATAGAAACACTAGACATATCCGCCATAGCATCCATGGCAGTAATAGGCGAATTTTTTGCATGGAAATAATAATGGGCCCCATGGGCTTCATCGACTAAGACTGCCATATTGTGTTCATGGGCAATGTTAACAATAGATTTTAAATCGGAAACAGACCCAAAATAAGTCGGGTTTATTACAAAAACTGCCTTAGCAGAAGGATGCTTTAGAATCGCTTTTTTAAACTCTTCTACCGATGGTTGATTCGCGATCTCTAAATCATTATCGATTTCTGGCATTACAAAAACAGGAATGGCCCCGCTTAAAACCAAAGCATTTATTATTGATTTATGAACGTTACGAGGGAGGATTATTTTTTCTCCCGCTTTAACTGCGGTTAAAATCATGGCAATGATGCCAGAAGAAGTGCCATTTATTAAAAAGAAGGCATCATCGGCATTAGTTGCCTCTGCCAATAACCTTTCGGATTGAAGAAGCGGCCCCTTAGGCTTAGCTAAATTGTCCGTGCCTATTGGGGCATTAATATCAAGCCGATAAAGCTTCTTCCCCAATAAGCGAGTGGCTTTATTATCTATGTTGCCCATGTGGTGACCAGGGACATCGAAAGGAACAACATCTTTTTTTACATATTTTTTTATGCAATCTATGAAAGGGGTTCTTCTTTGATCGAGTTTATTCATAACGAGAAAAGTCTACTATGAATTATATTGATAAGTTAGATATTTTTTAATTTTGTTTTACCTTAAAATTTTAAAATGTAAAAGTGCTTTTGTAATCCCATCATTTTCAACATTACTCGTAACATAATTAGCCGCCTTTTTTACCTCTTCTTTGCCATTTCCCATGCAAACAAAAATGCCAGTAGCAGTAGACATTGAAATATCTTGTATATCATCGCCAAACGAGATTGCTTCTTCTTTCCTTATTTTTAAGTATGAAAGAATGCTATTTATGCCGTCACCTTTATTATGTTCCCCTCCATTAATATCAATGCCATAATCAGCGAATCTAAAATGGACTAAATCCGGAAATTTTTCTTTTAGTTCCTCATCAATACTAGAAGGGGCATATAAAAGAGTCCCTAATACCTCTTCGTTTTTAAATGAATGAATACTTTTGCATTCATCATGAAATACTTCTTGATACAAAAAATAATAATTGTTTGGTTCACTAATAAGAAAGCGATCCCACGGGGTCACTAATTGCATTGTTAGATTCTTGCTTAGGGCAAAAGAAATTAGAGAAGAAACATCTTTCTTTCTCATTATTAATTTTCTAGTTACAACCGTTTTATTTAAACAAGCGAAAGCGCCGGCTGAAGAAATAAACCCATCCCAATCTATCCCTAAAGAAAAGAGGCCAAACTCATAAAGGCTTTTTGTGTTCCTAGCTGAACAAATAAATACTTTGATGCCTTCCTCTTGCATCTTTTTAATAGAAGCTAAAGAAGAAGCGATAAATTGATTGGACTTATGGTCAAATAAAGTCCAATCGACATCAAAAAATGCGGCCTTAATCATTGCTATTAAACCTTAGTTTTTTATTCAATTCTTTCATTAAAAAAGCATCAACCTTAACAATGTTTCTATCAAAACTAACAAGTCCATTAATCTCACCTTCAACATCAGATAACTGAGTATAAATAGCAATGCTTAGTCCGTTTTTTTCCTTGCATGGAATTACTTCTTTTTCATATACGTCTTTGATCTTTTTATTAAACTGCTCTTTGTTTTTACATTTTCCATACCCAAAGCTTCTTTTTAAAAGACTACTTACTTGGTAAGAATAACCGCCGAATTCAGTTAAAGACAAAACCCTTTCATCCTTACTCTTTATCTTAATTTTTTTAAAGTAGACGTGTTTGGAATAAAAATCACCACACCCTTGATCGTACCAGCCTGAATTCGAATCCAAAAGTCTTCCATTTAAATACTCTTTTGCAATTTTACTAAGGCGAACAGAATCAAATTGTCCCCAGCCTTCATTAAAAAGAGTAAAAATAGCAATGCAAGTTTGATTAGAAAAATAAGTTAAATAAGGTATTAATTGGCTTTCGAAATATTGCCTAGACTCCTTGCTTTTTCTCCCAAGCAATGAATATGTTTTAGTATCTATAAACTTATAAGGAATGAAAGGTGCGGTTTTAATAAGAAAATCTTTGTACTTATAGCCGCTATTAACGAAATCTTGCATAACAATCATTCCTAATTTATCACAAAGAAAATAAAATCGATTTAGCTCAACTTTAATGTGTTTCCTTAAACAATTGAATCCTAATGACTTCATCAAAATAATGTCTTTTTCATAATCAAAATAGGAAGAAGGCGTCAAGTCACCGCCAGGGAAATAGCCTTGGTCTAAAACGCCGCTACAAAAATATGGCTTGTTGTTCAAGGCAAAAACATTATGCCCTTTAAAAGAAACAATAGAAAATTTCCTAAAACCAAAAGAAGAATAAACCTCATCTTCCTTAGTAAAGAATCTTAACTTATATAAGAAGGGCGATTCTGGACTCCAAGGATAGAAAAAAGAAGAACAATCAATACACGTCTCCCCTTTTTTATCAAAAGAAGAATTCGTCAAAACAATATCATCTTTAATGATTTCTACTTTAACATCTTCATTATTCCCTTCATAAGAAATATGAATTGAAAGTTTCTTGTCATCAAAATTTTGAATTAGTTTGAAGCTTTTTATCATTTTCTCAGGAACTGCTTCTATATAAATTGGTCCATATACCCCACTAGTTGGGGTATACCAAATACCCTTTGGCTTATTTGATTGCTTTCCTCGCGGAAAAATAGGAGAATCCGTGTCATCTTTACATATCAATTCGATTTCATTTTTTCCTTCACATTTTCCTAGATCAAACTGAAAAGGCAAATAGCCGCCAAAATGTGACCCGATTAGCTTTTTATTAAAATAAACAAAAGCTATTTGATCGACTTTTTCAAAATGTAGTATTAAGCGTTTGCCTTCATATTCTTTTGGAACAACAAACTCTTTTCTATAATGCAAAATAGATTTTTTGCTAACATGTTTTTTTATTTTTGATAAATCTGATTCAATAGAAAAGGGAACTACTATTTTTTCACTATAGGAAAAAGGCAAGTCTTTTTCTTCATTAAGAAGAAAGCCCCAGTCCCCATTTAATGAAAAATAAGACTTCCTTTCAAAATATGGATTAGGATGTTCATTTAATGGTAATTCGTCATTCATGGAACTATTTTACCAAAGTATAGAAACTATTTGAGGTGATATAATAAATTCATTATGGAAATAAAATCAATTCAAGAGAAATTAGCAAGTAAAAATATCGATGGCTATTTATTAATTGATTACGAAAGCAAAAATAAAGTCTTGGTTTCTTTACTAGGTAAAAAAATGCTGACAAGAAAAATAATCGCATTTATCCCAAAAGAAGGCAAAGGAACTTTAATTGTTCATTTTATCGATACGGTATATTTAAAAGATGAAAAAACTTTAAGCCAATTTAATTTATTAATTTATAAAACTTGGCAAGAATTATTAAACCTAGAAAAAAAGCTTCTTTTAAATAAGACCAAAATAATGATGGATATATCTAACAATGGTTTGTTAATGAGAATTGCTAATGCCGACTATGGCTCGGTTGAATATATTAAATCGCTAGGAATAGAAGTCATTTCTTCAGGCGATTTATTGCAATCTCTAACAGCCGTATTAAGTGACGACCAATACAAAGAAGAATTAGACGCATGCAGAAAAACCCTGCAAATCAAAGACGAAGCATTCAAATTGATAAAACTAGAAATTGAAGAATTTAAAGAAACAAACGAATATAAAATTCAATCTTTTATAGCTAAACGTTTCCATGAAGAAGGCATGGTTTATGACGACTTGCCTTTAGTTGCGAATGGAAAAAACGCATCCAATCCCCATTATTCTCCAAGCAAAGAAAATTATGGACTAATAAAAAAAGGAGATTTAGTCCTAATTGATATGTGGGCAAAAAATGACAATAAAAACGGGGTATATGCCGACATTACCTGGATGGGATATGTAGGAGCTGATGTCCCAAAAATATATAAAGACAGGTTTGCAATAATTAAAAACGCTAGGAATGAAGTTATTTCTTTTTTAAGCAAAGAACTAGAAAAAAGAAAAGTATACGCATATGAAGCTGATGATGTAGCAAGAAAAATTATTGAAAAATCCGGTTATGGAGAGTATTTCTTGCATAGGGTTGGGCATAATATCGCTCTAGATATATCTCCTCACGGCCCAGGTGCAAATTTAGATAATTATGAGACCCACGATGATAGGTCATTAATGGAAGGCACTAGTTTTTCTGACGAACCAGGTATCTATGCACCTGATTTTGGCATGCGCACCGAAACAAACTTGCACATAAAGAACAACAAGTTAATCGTTGTTGCCGGACTACAAGATGAAATAATACCGATTTTAAAAATCAAATAGTCATCCTATCGATTAATTTTTTAATTTCATCTACCTTTTCTTCTAATTCAGAAGATGGGCATTCTCTAAAGCAATTGGTTAAATGGGCGCTTAAAATTTCTGTATTTGCCTTTTTAAGCAAGGAAATGGTGGCTAAAATTTGGTTAGAGACGTCTACACAATATTCGTCATTTTCAATCATTTTTAAAACGCCATCTAGTTGTCCTCTAGCAATTTGGATATAGCGCGATATTTGTTTATGATTCGCTTTCATTATTCAACTTCTTTGACTTTATAGCCCACTTCTTCTATGGCTTTTTTAATTCTTTCTTCATCGATCCCAGACTTAGATTTTATAACGGCTTCTTTTCTTTCCAAATTAACATGAACGGATTTGACTCCTTCAATATTTTTTAAAGCCTCTTCGGCATGACAAGCGCAATGTTGGCACTTCATGCCTTCAATTTTAATAATTTGTTTTACTCCACCGAATAGCATATTCATACTCTCCTTATTTTTTCTTAAATAATTTTATCCTTAAAGCGTTGCAAACAACCGTAATTGAAGAAAAAGACATAGCCAAAGAGGCAATCATCGGAGTCAAAACAAGGTGGCTTTGACTGCCAGTAAACCAATTTGGATCTACCTTAACCCAATATAAAAGGCCGGCGGCTAAAGGAATCAAAATAATGTTATATAAAAACGCCCACAAAAGATTTTGTTTTATAGTCTTATTTACTTTTTGGCTTAAAGAAATTACAAAAGGTATATCTTCGTTTGAATCATTCATCAAAATAATATCGGAGCTGTTTTTTGCTACATCAGTCCCAGAGCCGACAGAAGCTCCGACATCTGCCTTGGCTAAAGAAGGCGCATCGTTAACCCCGTCTCCAACCATAAGCACTTTTCTCTCTGCTTCTTGTAGCTTTGCTATTATCTCTTCTTTTTGGTTTGGCAAAACATTTGAATACACTTCATCAATACCTATTTTTCTAGCAATGCATTTTGCTGTCAAAGCGTTATCGCCAGTTAGCATAACGACTCTTTTTCCCATTTTCTTTAATGTAGAAACAGCCCTTATAGAGTCATCTTTTAAAGTATCGCCAATAGCTATTAAACCAATTAAATGGTTATTTAAAGCCACATACAAAACCGTATAGCCTAGACTAGAAAGTTCTTTCTCGTCTTTTTTAGCAAAATCGTAGTCTATAAAATTTTCCTCCATTTAAGCTGTATTCCCTATTAAGGCATTAGAAGAAATAACTCCCTTCCCCGAAACGTAATTGCAAAGCAAGTTAGAAGTAAATTCAATTTTTTTGTTCTTAGCAAAAGAAACTATAGCCCTTGCTAAAGGATGCTCGGATTTACTCTCTAATTCAGAGGCTATTTTTAAAAGCGAGTCCTCTTCAACTCCAAAAGGCTTAATGGTAACAACTGTCATTTCCCCTTTTGTTAAAGTACCTGTTTTATCAAAAACGACCGTATCAACTTTGCTTAATCTTTCAAAAGCTTCAGCTGAACGAACTAGTACCCCATATTCCGCACCTTTCCCAGTTCCCACCATTATTGATACAGGCGTAGCTAGCCCTAAAGCGCAAGGACAAGATATTACCAAAACCGATATAGCAAGTTGAAACGCTAAATTAAGGTGATTGGAATTATCCTTAATAACGCCTGAATAACCTAGACAAACCCAAACAATAAAGGTAATCAAAGAAAGAATCATTACAGTTGGAACAAATACTAAAGAGATCTTGTCGGCCAATCTAGAAATAGGGGCTTTTGTTTGACTAGCTTCTTTTACTAAGTCAATTATTTGAGACATAACCATATTTTTTCCCACTGAAGTCGCTTTAAATTCAAAGCTGCCTTCCTTATTTAAAGTTGCCCCAACAACTTTATCGTTTTTTTCTTTCTTAATAAGTTTCGATTCACCTGTTAAAGAAGCTTCGTCAACATGAGAAAAACCATTCAAAACAATTCCGTCGCAAGGTATTGTTTGACCTGGCTTAACGACTACTATATCTCCTTCTTTTAATTCGCTAGATTGTATTTCTATCTGTTTATCATTCTTTTTTATAGTAGCTACATCTGGCAATAGCTCTATTAAAGAAGCAATAGTAGAAGATGTCTTTAAGGTTGCTTTTTCCTCTAAATATTTTCCTAATCCCACAATCGTTGGAATCATAGCACCGGATTCAATGTATATATTCATTGCGTTATTCATAACCATCATATGATCGTGAGCAACTTCTCCAATAATAGTCATAACAAAAGAATAAATACCATAAGCAAGAGAAACGGTTGACCCTAAGGCTACTAATGAGTCCATATTTGGGTGAAAGTGAAATAAGCTTTTAAAGCCAGAAGAAAAATGATTAAAATTCAAAATAATGATTGGGACAATAAAGGCAAATTGGATGGCAATATCAATAATCATTATTTTGCCATAATTAGGATCATCCATTGAGGGATAAGAAAAAATCATTGGACCCATTGAAAAGACCATTAGGCAAAGTAGCAAGAGCACGCTTAAAAGAACCTTATTTCTTTTTTTCTTTAAAGCTGCTTT
>DOQE01000019.1:0-1942 GCA_003512585.1 Bacillota bacterium
TAAAGAAGATATCGATAAAGCCAACAAAATTATGGATGTTGCATATTTTGATGGATATAAAAAAAATTAAAATCCTTCCTCTTTTAAAAAGGAAGGATTTTTTTATTAAAAAGAGGCCAGCAAATAGCCTCTATTAATTATGTTTAAAGAGCAGAGGCGTTTAAGGTAAAGCTATCTAAATTAGGATAATTTAAATCGCATTTGCCCCAGTCAAATTGGAATTTTGATTCGCTTTGGAAGGCAGCTCCATCAAAGTTGCCTGTCTTTTTGTAATAAAAATAAGTAGGCAAATAAGAACCAAGGACAAATTTTCCTTCTTCATTATAAGAATAAGAAGAACTTTCAAAAGACTGCTTGTATTCTAATTTCAAATCGCCGTCGCCACTACCTTTAAAAAACTTACTTTCGCTTTTAATTCCGGCTGTTCCAATCGTAATATCAAGCTTAGCAGAAGCATAATCAGCGATTTCATCGGCAAATTCTTTAGCCATTCCGATAAGAGTGTCGCTATTTAAATTGGCTTTTTTTACAAAACTATCAAATTCTTGTTCACCGCCTTCAATTGAAACTAGGCTATAAGCTTTAGTGGCACCACTTTCAATTGCGGCAACAAATTGATTGTCTTTAATATAAGACCATCCTTCCATTTTGCCACTTCCACCATTTTCACCAAAGGCATCTCCTTCTAGACAAAAATGAACATATTTATTTTCTAAGTCCAAACTAGAAGAGCCTTTTAAATTGGCACCAGTATTGCCATTTTTATCTTTTCCAGAAGCAGAAGAAGAGAAAGTATAAGTCACTTTATTTGGCAAAGTAAAAGATTTGCTTTCGACGTTGGTTTCAATTTGTTTAGCTTCAGCTTTGGCAGTCGTAGCATCGATTTCTTTATAATCCGATCCTGGTTCAGAAGAACAAGAACAAATTAATGCAAGAGCTGGTAAAACAAGCAGTATAGATTTATTTTTCATATTTTTTCCTTTTTTTATAACCCTTTTTTATTATGGATAAATTTATTATTTTTTTAAATAAAGAATTTACTTAAATTATACATTTGACTAATATTGTCAAAAAATCATTCATATTCCCATTGTCTTAAAGTCAAGGAAGAAATATTAAAACTAAAGCATTGCTTGGATGACGAATAAGGAGCTTGATTAAACCTGAGTTCAAAATATCTAATCTCGGTAGCAGGAGTTATATATAGCTTAATTTCATTGCTATTAAGAATACTTTTTCCATATTCGTCATTAAAATATTTAGAAGTAGAGACAAGAGAACAATCTTCATTATAGGAATAAATAGTAAACAAAGGATTCTTATCGTTCCCGTTTTTCTTTTGTGTTCCATGAACCCCGCTTACTTTAAACCTAAATTCAATCTTTTTATTAGAAACCATATAAGGAGATTGTAATCCAATATAACTTCTTCCTTGNNNNTTGGCTATTAGGGTCAAAATAATCCATCTTTAAACCATTGACTTTCGGATTATCTTCGTTATTTTCATATTTACGAAAAGAAGGGGTGTCGTATTTAGAATTTCCATAAATTAGAGAAAATCCTCCTTCTAAGGGTTTGCCAGTATAACTAGAGACATCAAAATTAAAATAAGAAGAAGAATAATCTTTTGGAGTAGAGTAATTACTAGGAGCAGCTAATTTAGGCGATCCGTCCGGATTTTTTTCATTTTCGAAAAAAGTAGATTCACTACTTATGCTTTCTATTTTGCTGCTAGAGTCAAAAGAAGATTCAATAGACGAACTACTTAAAGAAGAACTATCTTCACTAAAACTAGATTCAAGAAAAGAAGAAGATAAAGAGGAACTTTCTTGAATAAAACTTGTACCCAAATCCGAACTAAGCCCAGAAGAATCTTTTGTCAAAGAAGATTCAAAGCTATTTTCTGAACAAGAAGGCAAAATTAGCAAAAAAGAAAAAGCAT
>DOQE01000019.1:1950-5345 GCA_003512585.1 Bacillota bacterium
AGAAATTAATTTTATTCATATACTTCTACCCCCATCAAATCGTAAACAAAAGCATTTTCAATTCTAACCTTCACTATATCCCCTTCTTTTAATTCCCTATTTGAGGTAAAAATTATGCTACCGTCAATATCATCGGGGGCATTCCAATAGCTTCTTAATAAATAGGTCCCATCTTTTCGTTTATCGGTAATGACCATTCCTTCAAATATTTTTCCTATTTGACTCTTGGCTTTTTTAAAAGAAATAGATGCCTGCAACTTCATTAGTTCATCTTTTCTTTTTCTTTTTATAGCTTCTTTTATTTGGTTAGGGTAATTATAAGAAGCGGTTCCTTCTTCTCTAGAATAAGTAAAACATCCCATATGATCGAATTGAATTTGATTTAAGAAATCTTTTGTTTCTTTTAAATCTTCTTCATTTTCGCCCGGAAAACCTGCGATCAAAGTCGTACGCAAGATAGCGTCTGGGCATCTTTTCTTTATTTTAGAAAATAGTTCATAAGTTTGTTTCATATCGCCGTGCCGATTCATTAATTTAAGCAAATGGTCGGAAGCGCATTGAATAGGTATATCAAAATAATGGGCGATTTGTTTGCTAGAAGAAATTAAATCGATTAACTCATCGCTTATTTCGCTTGGATATAGATATAAAAGCCGGATGGAAGAGAAACCTATCTTTTCTATTTGTTTTAATAAATCGACAACATTTGGCTTTTTAGAAGGAAAATCTATTCCATAATTAGTTGTATCTTGTGAAATTAAGGAAATCTCTTTTACCCCTTTTTCCTTTAACAATTTGGCTTCTTCTATGATTTCTAAAAAAGGACGCGACTTAAACCTTCCCCTGATAAATGGGATAGCACAAAACGAACAAAAATTGTCGCAACCCTCTGAAATGCGTAGATAAGCACTATATTTTGAAGAAGATAAAACCCTTCTAAAAGAAGAGAAAGGCAAGATATCGGAACAACCAGTGACTTTAATCATTTCTTCTTGCAAGGAAGAATATTCTTTAAGCGGAATAAAAGCGTCGACTTCTGGCAGTTCATTTTTTAACTCATTTTCATATCTTTCGGCCAAACAACCCGTGACAATTAATTTTGCATCATATTTAGCCATTTCTAGAATCGTGTTTATCGATTCTTTTTTAGAGGAAGAAATAAAACCGCAAGTGTTAACGATGATAAAATCAGCTTCTTTTGGATCGTTAGTTATTTTAAAACTTGGAGTATCAAACATTCCAAGAATCGACTCGGAATCAATTAAATTTTTCGCACACCCTAAAGAAACTATGCCTACTTTTTTCATTTATCTTCCATCCTTAATAATCTCTTCTTTATATTTAGTAATTGCTTTAAATAAAGCGTTATAATCCTTTAATTTATAAGTCCAATTGGATTTAGAAACAGTTCCGGGAGTATTTAACCTTGCTTCATTTCCTAAATTTAATAAATCCATGAAAGAGAAAATAACATATTTTCCTCTTTTTCTTAAGGCAAACTTAATTAAGCGTTCGACATCATTATCTCCTTCAATATTTAAAGAAGATAAGGTTTCATCTAGATATTTTTTATCTTCATTCTTCATTTCATTTAAAAAAGAAAGAGTGGTATTGTTATCGTGAGTTCCTAAATAAATAACGACATTTTCTTTGTCAAAACCATCTTTTTTTGCGAATAAGTCGTCATAAATGGTAAATTGGATAACATTCATTCCAGGCAAATTATAATGGTCTTTTAACAATCTAACTTCTTCAGTTAGCTCCCCTAAGTCCTCGGCAATTATTTCAATATTAGGATATAAAGAGAACAATCTATCAAATATTTTATAGCCCGGCGCTTCTACCCATTCCCCATCAACCGCACTCGGACAAGACGCTTTTATTTTCCAATAAGTAGAAAAAGCCCTAAAATGATCGATTCTAACAATATCGTAGAGTTTATAGCTGCAAGCAATCCTGTCGATTAAAAAAGAAAAATTATCTTTTTCTAGCTTATTGAAATCATAAATGGGGTTACCCCATCTTTGGCCGGTGGAAGAAAAATAATCAGGTGGAACTCCCGCTACAAAGCAAGGCTGCTTGCTATTTGGATCTAGCAGAAAATAATCATTATGGGCATAGACATCGCTAGAATCAAAGCCAACATAAAAAGGCAAATCCCCTATTATTTCTATGCCTTGATTAGATGCATAGTCATGCAAACGCTGCCATTGTTTAAATAATTGCATTTGAACCCATAATTCAAAGTTAATTTCTTCTTTTTCAAGCTTACTTAAATTTTCCCTAGCCTTAGAATAATCATTTTTTTCATCGGGAAAAAGGTTCCACGAAGTCTTATATTTTCTTTTAAAAGATTTATAAATTGCCCAGGAATAAATATAAGGATTCTCGTCCTTAAATTTTTCAACTTCTTTTTTTGATTTATCTTTATCTTTAGAATAGGCTATTCTTAAATATTTTACTTTTAAATCCCTAATCCTGTCATATTCAATGAAGTTGCTTTTTTCTTCATAGGGTGGCAAATCATTTAAATAGCCATCTTCTTTTAATTGAAACAAATCAACATAGATTTCATCAAGAGCAAAGGAAGAATAGCCTTGATAAGGGGAATTTCCATATCCTAAGGGATTTAAGGGCAAGATTTGCCATAATTTCATATTCCCTTCCTTTAAGGAATCGATTAATTGGTATCCTTCAATGCCAAAATCCCCAATTCCAAATTTCCCAGGAAGAGAAGCAATAGGCAATAAGATACCTGCCTTTTTTAAACCCATCTAAAAACTCCTTTTAGGACGAAGATATTTTAAACTTATTTATCTACATTAAATAGATGTAAGTCTTTTTTCTTCTTTTTTTAAAGCTCTTTTTGCTTTTAAATATTCTATATCCAGTTTGAATCTACGTTTATCAAAAGGAAGGGCAAATAAAGGGCCTAGAATTGCAGTACCTAAAATTAAAGGAATAGTCAAATATAAAACAGGAACGAATCTAATTTCTTCACCGACCTTATAAGTCATTAAATAAGGAATTAAATAAGGATAGATAGGCGATAAAATCTTATCCATGCCCGGCGTCGGCCCAAAAGGCAAGGAAGAATTTATATATCCACATCCCCTAGATAAAAAACTATCCCATGGCAAATGATAAAGAACAGCATTGAGAATGATTCCATTTAAAACCAATATGGATTCAACGAAAAGAAACAGAAAAGGCAAAGCGACCAAGCGATGGTAATTAAGTTCATGAAAACCATTATCAACCATTAAATATCCAACAATTAGCAATGGTATATGGCAAATATAAAACCTAAATACCTCCAATAAATTCTCGGCATTACTTAAGTCTAGCCCAATCGCCCCGGTTGGAAAAATCATAACCAAAATAGAGCTTATGGA
>DOQE01000059.1 GCA_003512585.1 Bacillota bacterium
GCGGATAGCATCGGCCATGGTGGCTTCTTCGCCTTCATCAACAGTATATGCAATTTCAGTTAATCCGCCATTTGTGCGAGCTTCGACAACGGCATCGGCCATAACTCCGATTATAAGTTTAATGGCGCTAGTTGCATCGTTATTGGATGGGATTGGGAAATCAACGGTATCCGGGTCATCTGAAGTATCGCAAATGGCGAATACTGGAATATTTAATTTATGGGCTTCTAAAACAGCGTTGTGTTCAATGGTAGGATCTACTAAGACGATAGCGTTAGGAAGCTTTCTCATTTCCTTAATGCCTTCAAGATTCTTTTGAAGCTTGGCGCATTCTTTCTTTAACAAGGCAACTTCTTTCTTTGGAAGTTTTTCCATGGAACCATCTTCCATGGAAGTTTCAAGTTCCCTTAATCTTTTGATACGGGATTGAATGGTGCGGAAGTTAGTAAGGGTCCCGCCTAACCAACGATTGGTGATATAGAACGAGCCAGAGCGAACGGCTTCATCAATGACGATTTGTTGAGATTGTGGTTTTGTTCCAACAAATAGAACCTTTCCTCCGCCTTCAACGATGGTCTTTAAGGCCTTATATGAAGCGTTGACTCTTTCAACGGTTTTAGCAAGGTCAATGATGTAGATGCCATTTCTTGCGCCATAGATGAATTTGCCCATCTTTGGGTTCCATCTTCTGGTTTGATGGCCGAAGTGAACGCCTGCTTCAAGGCATTTCTTCATGGTCAAAATTGGGGCGTTTGGATCGTGCATGACTTGAGCCATGACGTTTTCTTCGACTGGGGTTGGGGCAACTTCTTCTTCGGAAGTTTCTTCGACTTTGATTTCTTCGTCACTCATTTTGGTGACCTCCATTTGTTTTTGCCTCCCTTGCTTCCAACGAATGACCACCTTCTCGCTTTTTAAACTTAGCATCAGTCCGAGAGGAACAAGGCTTCGAATCCACAAGGTGCGTATTGGCTATTAAAAGCCGTAGAAAAATATACTCTTTCTTACGTACGCGCGCAAGTAATTTTGAAGGCTACTTGATTTTCAGCTCAATTTGGTTAAAAGCTTTATCGTATTCTTCCTGCATGTCTTTTTGGGTAAGATGAGTATAAACTTGAGTCGTATTGATTGATTCATGGCCTAACAATTCCTGAATTGTTCTAAGCGACACGCCGCTTTCAAGCAAAATAGTAGCAAATGTATGCCTTAATTCATGAGGATGTAAGCTAGAATCATTAGCAAATTTTATCGATATTTCCTTTACGATATATTCAAGGCCTCTAACGGTTAAATTTTCGCCTCTGGAATTAAGAAAAAAAGCATCTTTTTTTACATGTTTTCCCCTTGATTTTTCTAGTAAAAGTGGCCTTACTTTTTTAGCATATTCAAGCAAACTCTCTTTGCATGAAGAAGAAAATGAAACATATCTTTCCTTGTTGCCTTTTCCTAGAACAAAGATAGAGCAAGAAGAGAAGTCAAAAGAAGAAAGAGTAAGTGAAATAAGCTCGCTAGCTCGAATTCCTGATGTATATAAAAGTTCGATAATGGCTTTATTTCTTTTTGATAAACAGGTGGAATCGCTTCCAAACGCATCCAATAGTTTTTTTACATCTTCCTCATATAACCTTTTTGGATATTTAATTTCAATTTTTGGTCCACTAACAAGTCTAAAAGGGTTATACGAACAATAAGAATTCTTGCATAAATAATCAAAAAAAGTACGCAATGAAGATAAATAACGCCCACAAGTCCGATGCGATTTATTTTTTCTTTTTATTTGGTCAAAAAGAAAATCCCTGATTGTTTCTTGCCCAACCTTGTCTATCCCTATATTTTCGTTTTCTAAATACGAATAAAAAAGCTCGATGTCTTTTTTATAAGCAATAATAGTCTTCAAAGAGTAACCAAGTTGAAATTGAAGGTATAAAAGGAATTGGTCTAAACCTTCAATGTAGCATTTTTTCGTAGTACTTTTCGATTTCATTCAAACTAGTGGCTATGGCTTCTTCTTTATTGTGTTTATTTACAAGTGGAAGTAAAGCCCAATTTGCATTCATGGGCGAAAAATATGAAGAAGAACTAAACAAAACATAATTTAATAACGCCCCAATAATCGTGCTTTTTGGGGGCAAAGCAAAATCATTGCCTTGAGTTCTTTTATCAAAAGACATTGCAGCAATTAAACCAGAGGCGGCACTTTCAACATAGCCTTCTACCCCGCACAATTGCCCACCGACAAAAACATTGCTCTTGTTTTTTAAAGACAAATCCGCATTCAAGCAGTCAGGAGAATCAATATAAGAATTTCTATGCATGAGGCCGTATTTAATAAACTCGGCATTTTCAAGGCCGGGAATTAAAGAAAATACTCTTTTTTGTTCCGGATAAGTCAAATTCGTTTGAAAGCCAACAAGATTGTAATAATCGCCTAAATAATCATCTTGCCTTAATTGAACTACCGCATATGGCCTTTCTCCTTCTTTTTCTAGCCCAAAGGGTTTTAAAGGTCCATGACGTAAAGTTTCCATGCCCCTAGAGGCAATAACTTCAATAGGAAGACAGCCTTCGAAATATTTCGTATCAAAGGAATGCAAGATTGCCTTTTTGCCATTAAGGAGCTCTTTAACAAAAACGTAATATTCGTTCTTTGTAAAAGGACAATTTATATAAGAAGAGTCATCTTGCTCGTAACGTGATTTAAAATAGGCTTTATTAAAATCGATGCTTTGTTTTTTAACAATCGGAGCTGAAGCGTCAAAGAAAGATAAATTGTCTTTCCCAACTACCTTTTTTAAATCTTCTAACAAACAAGGGGAAGTTAATGGGCCGGTTGACAAAATGACATTTTCATTAGGCAAGGTCGTAACTTCTTTTCTTTCTAGATGAAATGATTTAAAAGAAGAAAGCCTATTTGAAATATAGGAAGAAAATTTATCTCTATCAACGCTTAAGGCATTTCCAGATGGGACTTCGCAAAAAGAAGATGCCTCCATCATGATAGACCCCATGCGTTTTATTTCTTCCTTTAAAAGCCCGCAAGCATTATCTAACCGTTTTGATTTTAAGGAATTAGAACAAACAAGTTCGCCTAGATTAGAACTACAATGTGCCTCATCTTTATAAAAAGGACGCGCTTCAAAAAGAGTCACTTCATATCCTTTTTTCAATAGGTAATAAGCAGCCTCGCTTCCGGCAAGGCCACCACCGATAATAGATGCTTTTTTCATAAAAAGATTTTTACTTTTTCTTTTCTATCCATTCATGATAACGACATTTTGGGAAATTGGTGCACCCTAAAAAGTCAACCTTCTTTCCTTTTTTTATAACCAAATGCCCTGTTTTGCATTTAGGACAAGGTTTTACATAATCTTCTTCTGTATAAACCGTTTTTTCTTTTTTTGCTACTTTGCCATCAACCGATGCGGTATATTTGCATTTTGGGAAGGAAGAACAGGCAATGAATTTTTCGCCTTTTTTATTAGTTTTATAAACAAGTGGGGAACCGCATTCAGGGCAAAGTTGGCCGGTAGGTTCGTCCTTAGGCTTTTCTTCTTTTTTGATATAAGTGCAGTCGGGATATCCGGAACAGGCGACGAATTTTTGGCCTTTTCTATTGGTTTTAACAACAAGCGGGCGGCCGCATAGAGGACATAGTTCCCCAGTTTCAACAGGAGGATCTTTATACATCTTTTCTTTGGCTTGGTCAAAATTTTTAATAAATGGGACGTAAAAATCTTCCATGGCTTGCAAAAATGTTTCTTCGCCTGCTTCGACTTTATCTAGTTTCGTCTCCATTTCAGCAGTATAAGAGGTGGAGACTATATCGGGGAAATACTTAGTAAGAACCGTAACGGTTTTAATCCCATCTTCAGTTGGAGTTAAAACGCCTTTGGACGAGGTTATATATTTTCTATTAAGCAAAGTTTCAATCGTTGTTGCATAAGTAGAAGGACGACCAATTCCGTTTTCTTCCATGGCTTTGACGATACTAGCCTCGTTATATTGAGGTTCTGGCTTCGTAAATTTTTGTTCTGGATTTACTTTTATAACACTTAATTGTTGGCCATTATTAACCAAAGGAAGCGTTTCTTCCTCCTCTTCATCTTTAAATTCCCCATAGATAATTTCAAAACCTTTAAAAATTGTTTTAGATCCATTTAAAGAAAAATCTAAGCCGTTCCCAGATAAGGTAAGGGAAGTTTTTTCTACCTTTTTAGGCGCCATTAAGGAAGACAAAGCACGACAATAAATCAAACGGTATAGTTTTGCTTCTTCGGGCGAAACATATTTTGCCACTTCCTCAGGCGTTCTATGGGTTCCGGTTGGACGAATGGCTTCATGGGCATCCTGGACATTTTTCCCGCCTTTTTTATTTCTTAAAGTTCCTAAATACTCTTCGCCAAATTTTTCTTTGATAAAAGGGACGGCATGATTGGCAAAGAATTCAGGAGAAATGCGCGTAGAGTCTGTTCTCATATAAGTAATCAAACCAACGTGTTCGTCATTAATGGTCATACCTTCGTATAAACGTTGGGCAATATCCTGAGTCCTTTTGTTACTAAATTTAAATTTGGTATAAGCAGCTTGTTGCATCGATGAAGTTGTAAGAGGAAAAGGAGGAAGCACGGATTTCTCTTCTTTTTTTATGCTAGATATCGACAAAGAGGAAGGAATTCTAGATAAAATTGCATCTGCCTCTTCTTTGCTAGAACATTTAAATGGTTTTCCATCTACTTTAGAAAGGGCCGCCTTATAGATTTTGCCATTTAATTCGACATCGACATCAATCGTCCAATATTCATTTGGAACAAATTCATCAATGGATTTTTGTCTATCTACAATCATTCTTAAAGTGGAAGATTGCACCCTGCCAGCAGATTTTTGCCCAATGTTTCTTTGAAGAAGAGTCGAAACCTTGAACCCAATTATCCTATCTTCCATACGCCTAGTTTCTTGGGCTTTGACTAAATTCATATTTATTAGATTAGGATTTGCTAAAGCGGATTTTATAGCCGGTTCTGTGATTTCGTGAAATTGTAATCTCTTCGTAGTTGCTACATCTAAATTCAAAACTTGAGCCAAATGCCAAGAAATCGCTTCTCCTTCCCTATCAGGGTCAGTTGCAAGTAACACTTCATCGGAAGCCTTAGCATAAGAGGCTAATTTAGAAACAACGGCTTTTTTCTTCGGCGAGATAACCCAGTCCGGTTTAAAGCCATGGTCAATATCTATGCCTAAGCCACCTTTCCCTTTGGTTGAAAGGTCTCTAATGTGACCTTCGCTAGCGACAACTTTGTAATCTTTTCCTAGATAACGACCAATTGTTTCTGATTTTTTTGGAGATTCGACAATAACTAGTTTCATAAGTGAGTATGAATATAATAATGAGAAAAAGATATGTCAAAGGAAGAAAATCTCTTTTTACTATATATAAATAAGTAGTTATTTATAAAAAATTTTTACTTTTTTAATTAGAAAGCATAGCCAAGACATCGGAAGCGTCTTTAATTAAAGCCGCCCCTTGTTGAATAAGGGTATTGTTGCATTGATCATCTTCATTCCTAAAAGGCAAGCAACCGATGTCTCTATTGTTTTCTAAAGCGTAAGAAACACTTGTAGAAGTTCCGCTTTTATCCTTTGCCTCTCCAACTAAAAGGAAAGGAGATAAGCCAACCATAATTCTATTTCTAAAAACAAAATTATTCTTAGAAGGCTTTAAGGCAAGCGGATATTCAGAAAGCAATAAACCATTCTTACCTATTTCATCCTGCAAAGAAGAATTATCGCTTGGATAATAATAAGAAACTCCGTTTCCTAAAATAGCTACAGCCCTGCCATATTTTAAAGCCCCTAAAGCAGCTGATGTATCTATTCCTTTAGCGAGCCCAGAAATAATTGTAATTCCTTCCTTAGCTAACTCCTCTGCAATTTTTTCCACTGATTTACGTGCATAGCTAGTTGGTTCTCTTGACCCAACAATAGTCACGCATTTATTAAAATCCTTTATTAAATCAATCTTCCCTTTATAAAAAAGAATCAAAGGTGGCTTATGAATGTTTTTTAAGCCAAAAGGATATTCAGGATCTGTAATAGCAACAAAATCCAAATCATTCTTTTTGCGGTCATCTTCTATTTCTTCAGCTGTAATTCTTTCCTTTTTTTGGATAGCTGAAAGCATTAAATCGAAATTCCCATCATATTTAAGGGCGAAATGTAACAAAACGTCGCGAGCGTTCATAAAAATACCTCCACCATATAGTTGGAGGCCACTATTTAAAAAGGCTCAAAATAATTTCAATTGTTTTGCAAAACAATTCTTTACAGGAGCGTAACTAAAACGATGAACCCCTTTAATTGGACCATATTTTTCAAGTTCTTCTAAATGAAGTTTTGTACCATACCCTTTGTGGAGCGAAAATTTAAAATCAGGATATTCCTTTTCTAATTCAACCATGAGATGATCCCTGCTTACTTTTGCTAAAATTGAGGCGGCGGCAATATTTTGGCATCTCGCATCACCTTTAATCAGCGGAATAACTTTGACGTTTATATCTAGCTTCATTGCATCGGTTAGAACCAATTGATAAGGGATTTTGATTTGAGAAATTGCACCCTTCATTGCAATTTTAGTCGCCTCATATATATTGTATTTATCTATATCCTCGGCCGAGACAAAACAAATTCCATAACCTAAGGCAACCCTTTGAATTTCTAGGAATAATTCTTCTCTTTTCTTTTCGCTTAACTTTTTAGAGTCATTAATCAATTCGTTTTTATATTCACGAGGCAAAACACAGGCAGCCGCGCAGACAGGTCCAGCCAAAGGCCCCCTTCCAGCTTCATCAACACCTACAATTGAAGTAACGAGTTCATTATAGTAATTTTCCTCTTCGTTTAGCATTTACAAGGCCTTTCCAAAGAAGCTCTGCCTAATAACCCATCCTTAAATTCCTTAATCAACAAATAAGAAGCTTTTTCTAACGAATATTGCCCGTTTTCAAGAAGACCTCTTCTTTTAGCAATCTCTATCAAACAGTCATCGTTGCTTAATGAACTTAAATCTTTAATATTAAATCTAGAAAACAATAGACCCGTGTAATTGTTTCTTAAATAGTCAAGCAATGAATAAGATAAATCTTGAGTCGGCAAAACGTCTTCTCTCATTGACCCTAAGATTGCTAATCTAATGGCTTCTTGTTGATCTAAATAATTCATTGGCAAGACACCTGGGGTATCTAGCAAAACAAAATCAGCATTCAGCTTTATCCATTGTTCGGCTCTTGTAATCCCAGCCTTATTGCCAACGGCGGCTATTTTTCTTCCGCCCAAATTGTTAATTAATGTACTTTTTCCTACATTAGGTATACCTATTACCATTGTCTTAATCATTTGAGGCTTCATCCCAAATTTTTCTTCTTTTTTCCTTTTTGCAAGAAGAAGATCTTTCGTGGCAAAAGAAATAAGGCTAGCTAGTTTATCCTTTTTTAAATTACTAGAAATAGCAGTAATATTTTGAATTTTAAAATACGAAATCCATTCCTTGCTGCAAGCAGGATCGGCTAGATCCGATTTAGAGAGCAAAATAAGCCTAGATTTATTGGGGGCTATTTTATCTAATAAAGGATTTCTAGAAGAAAATGGGGCTCTAGCGTCAACTAATTCAATTATTAAATCCACTACTTTTGCATAGCTTTCAATAATTCTAAGGGCTTTTTGCATATGCCCTGGAAAATAATGAACATTTTGGGATTTCATATTTTGTACTCTAGCTTTTTATAATTCCAAGGCATCCTTATTTTGTCTAACAAAAGCTTTGGTTCTTTTACTTTATTTCCTTGACCATCAATAGTCACGGAAAGCTTTCTCATGCCGGTTATGACGTAGGCCTTGCCTTGAAGCATATTTCCCTTTAAAGCTCCAACGGTTCTAGAATCTTCGCTATGGGAGCCGACCCTATTATCGCCCATTACGAAATATTCATCTTCACCCAAGCTTAAAGTTCTTGCTCCCGTAATGCCTCTACTTAAATATTTGGTTCCATTTGGTAAATCCGGAAAATCTTCCACATCATATAAATTAGGAAGCACTTCTTCTTGGCCATCGGGCTTAATAATAGTTGTTTTTCCCCAAACTGGATTAAAAGCGTCGTCCCTTTCAAATTTAACGGTTTCCCCTGGGAAACCAATTAGGCGTTTTATCTTTAAAGAAGCGTTGCTTTTTAATTGATTTGAAGAATAATCAATATAGTCTTTTGGATAGTAAGTAATAACAATATCATAACGATGCAAATCACTTCTCCAATTGTCTTTATCTTTTGATTTAGCCCATCCGTAATCAACAATATCGCCATCATCGTTATCGATATCATTCCAAGTTAAAGGTCTATATTCGTCTTTTTCTTTTATATATTTAAAACCTTCAGAATTCAATGTTGGATACATTGAAGCCCCACTTACAAAAAAAGGCTCACCGTATGCCGATGTTAAATAAATGACGTTGCTAGAAACGGCAATGACAAGAAGGAAAACAAGAAGGAAAAAAATATCAATGGCAACAACCCACCACTTAGTTTTTTTCTTTAATGGTTTAGGTTCCCCATTTACTTGATTTTCCAAATAATTATCAGGCATAGGAAGAATTATAAACCAAAGGAAAAAAAGAACAAAGAATTGACTATCTATTCAACTTCTTTTAAAGCACCGAAGAATTGAGTATTTTCAGCCCCTTCTTTATTTGCATTAGTAAGAAGAGAAGAAAAATTAATATCATCGAAATTATTCTTATGGGGCCTATTGTCTAGTTCAAGGAGGACTCTAGCATAAAATGCGTCGCCTGCTCCTGTAGAATCAACCATAGACAAAGGAAGGCAAGTGGCCTCATAACTCCTATTTTTATGATAGCAAAGGCTCCCGGATGAACCTTTAGTAACAAACAAAATGACGTCTTTTTTTAAATGAGACTTCATAAAATTTTCAATTTTTTGTGTCTTTGCCAAAAAACTTAATTCATCTTCGCTTAATTTTACAATATCAAAAAGGGGCAAAATCTTTAAATATATATCTCTAGCCTCGGATTTAGAAGAAAATATATCGAGTCTTAAATTAGCGTCAAAAGAAGTAAGCGCCTTTTCTTTCTTTACTAATTTATAAAGACGATTAAAGGCAACACGTCCCTTCTTTTTTCCTAGCATTAACGAACCAAAGTGGACAATATCGCCACTTTTTATCTCGAAAGGAAAATCCTCACCAAAAAAATAATCAGCGCCCGGATTCCTAACAAAGCCAAAACTTCTCTCGCCCTTTTGATTACTAACATAGGCTAGAGTGGTATTTCCTTCATCACTTCTTTCTATCTTTAAATTCTTAATATGATATTTGCTTGCTTCTAAAGCAATATAATCGCCAAAAAAATCACTCCCGACAACTCCATAAAAAGAAGAAGAGCCGCCATTTAAGGCAATGTTAGCAGCAACATTAAAGGGGGCGCCACCTAATTTGCCATTCATAACTAAAGAAGAATTTTTATTTTCTCCATATATATCCAATAGTATTTCACCGATGCAAATAATCATACTAGGCTTTCCTTAAGGGTTTAACGTTAAAACGAACATAAAAATTATCTTCTTTTTATTCAAAAATAGAAACCTTCTTTACTAAAAAACCGTCCCAAACGGGACGGCTCGTCACTATGTATAATTTTTTCTAAATTAGTCAATAGTCTTAATACGGGCTGCTTTGCCAGAAAGCTTGCGCATATAAGTAATCTTATTTCTTCTAACCTTACCTCTTTTAACCACTTCGATTTTGGAAATGGATGGGGAGTTAAGTGGGAATGTACGTTCCACACCAATACCAGAAGATATCTTTCTTACGGTGAAAGTTTCACTAACTCCACCGCCGCGTCTAGACATAACGACGCCTTCGAAAGCTTGATTACGTTCCTTCTTGTTTTCAATGATACGAACATAAACTTTAATCGTATCACCGGAAGAGAAAGAAGGGATGTCATGGCGAAGCTGACGGGCAGTAATTTCATTAACGATATTGTTGTTCATGAATTTTTCTCCTTTAGCTAAGTATAATCTCTTCAGGTTCATGCCTGTGACGTAAGGTAGCGGAGCCTGCGTAGCGAATAAACGCAAGTGATATTCTAAAGAATAGGACTACTTAAATCAAGTTCCAATTGTTTTTGTTCGCATAAAGGCGTTAAGCAAAAATGCTTGACACTGCAAAATAAAAATGTTTAAATAACCAACGCAAAAAAGAGGAATTAAATTTATGGTAAAAATCAGATTAACCAGAATCGGACGTCATAACGATCCTATCTATCGTATCGTTGCCGCCGATTCCCATTATGCTAGAGACGGACGTATTGTCGAACAAATCGGCACATACAATCCAGTCGAGGGCGAAGAAAAAGCCATCGTCGACGAAGAAAAAGCCTTAAAGTGGTTAAATAATGGAGCTCTTCCAAGCGACTCAGTCAGAGCCATCTTCTCTAGAAAAGGCATCATGGCCAAATACGCCGAAAGCAAAATTAAAAAGGTAAGCAAATAATGGATAGGGATTACGAAGCTTTACTCCATCCAATTATCGATCCGCTTGTAGAAAAGAAAGAATCAATAATGATCCGTGCTCTCCCAAGCGAAAACGAAAAGGATGTAACCGTCCTTATAGTCGCAGAAGATGATGATTGCGCTCGTCTTATCGGAAAAAAAGGCACGGTTGCCAATGCATTAAGAGAAGTAGTCTCTATTGCTGGTAAAGCCGATGATTCCAACCAACGCATCCACTTGAAATTTGAAAGTTTCAACGAAAATAAGGAAGAAAACGAATAAGACGGGAAGCAATTCTCGCCTTTTCTTTATATTTAATATGGATAAATTATTAATCGGTCAAATAGGCAAACCCTTTGGCTTAAAAGGTGAATTGAAAGTCATACCTTATACTTCCTTTATAAAGGAAAGATATTGCAAAGGAAGGAAACTACTTTTAGAAAACAAAAAAACAAAAGAAAGTTTTATAGATGAAATCGTTTCAGTTAGATTTGGGGAAAAGCAAACACTAATAAAGCTTTCTTCCATCTCAACTATAGAAGAAGCCGAAGCTATTTATGGCTTTGAAATCTATATGGACAAAAGCGATGCCCCGATGCCAGAAGGATCGTATAGGATAGCAGATTTATTAAATTGCCAAGTAATAGATGAAAACGGAAGCAAATTAGGAATCGTAAAAGATGTTTTAAGCTACGCCCCGAAATCAACATTAAGAGTAGAAAGAGAAAAGAAAAAAGACTTTTTTGTTCCTTTTGTCGATGATTTTTTAATAGACGTAGACATAGAAAAGAAGACAATAAAAATAAAAGTTGTCCCGGGGATGCTATGAAAATCTCAATATTAACTTTGTTTCCCGAAATGTTTGAAGGCTTTAAAACAAATTCCATCATCAAAAGGGCAATAGGAAAAAATATAGTTGAAATAGAAACCATAAATATTAGGGATTTTACATTGGATAAATATGGCAGGACCGATACCCCTCCTACCGGAGGTGGAGCCGGATTAATTCAAAAATGTCAGCCAATCGTAGACAGTTTGAATTCAATTAAAACGCCTAATTCGTACACTATATTGATGTCGCCTCGAGGAAAAAAATATACTCAAGACGACTCGAAAAGACTGTCCCAATTAAATCATCTTATCATTGTCTGCGGCCATTATGAGGGAATAGATGAAAGGGTTAATAAATATTGCGATGAATTAATTTCAATTGGAGATTATATCTTAACAGGCGGAGAAATCCCTGCCATGGCAATTTCCGATTCAATCATAAGGCTTTTAGATGGGGCTATTTCTAACGCTTCATTAGAAGATGAATCGTTTAATTCCAACCTTTTAGAATATCCTCAATATACCGAACCTTATGAATATAAAGGAGATAAAATACCGGCCATATTATATTCAGGTAACCATAAAGCCATTGATAAATGGAGAAGAAAGCAGTCCTTATTTCTTACAAGAAAATATAGACCTGATTTATTCTATAAAATCGAACTAAGCAAACTAGATAAAAAATTATTAGAAGAAATCGATAACAACGAAATCCCAGCCTGGGAAAAAGAGGCCATTGAAAAAGGGAAAAAATTTAAAAAAGAATAATAAAAGCCGGCAATTCGCCGGCTTTATTTTCATCTATTCTTAAAAATTAAAAGAAGACGCCTTCGCTTTTTTCTTTTATTTCCTTAGAAGCGATAAATGGAACACGAGTCGTATATCCGTTTTTAGCGGCGACAATCATCTTGGTTGGCCACATAAATATTTCACTATTCCATCTAGCAACTGTATCATTATACATTTCTCTTGCGGCGGTAATTTCTTGTTGCAAATAAGAATTTTGTTGCATGGCGTCGGCAATTTCCTTATGGGCTTTAATATCTGGATAAGCTTCGAAAGCAATATTGACTGAACGAGAAATAGTATCTAGTTTCCCGGCAAGTTCATTTCTTTCGCTATCGCTTACTTGCGAACCGCCTCTATATTTAGCTACATCTGTTAAAACCGTTTTGTCTAAATCAATGGCCTTATCTAAAAGCTTGGCACAGTTTTGAAGAATGGTAACTCTTTGTAGTTGATAGTTATCAATTGTAGAAGCGTCGTGCTGTATCTTTTGTTGAAGTTGTTGCAAATAGCTTTTGGCCTTGATTTTCATAATGGCAAAAACAATGCCTGGAATGATAAGTGGGAACCATAAAAACACTTGGAATAAAGTGCTGCGCCAGTCAGTTTTGACTGGAATTTGTTTGTCGATGACGTGTACATCTCTACCCGCTTCATTAATTGGATCGCGAGTTTCATCTAATTCATTAGCCATGAAGATACCTCCTAAAATTTTTGGCAATTAATTATTACTTATTTAGCGAAGAGAAGGTAGAGTGAATTTGACTATCTTCTTCTTCTGTTAAACCGTTTCCTGCTAGAGCAATTAGCCCTC
>DOQE01000119.1:0-611 GCA_003512585.1 Bacillota bacterium
TTAGTTGCTTGCCCACATTGCGGTGAAATGATTCGCTCACATCACGTTTGTCCAAAATGTGGTTATTATAATGGCAAGGAAGTCCTTCATATCGCTAAAGAAGAAGACGCTCCTACAAAGTAATTGAAAATTTCCATCTCGAAAGAGGTGGTTTTTTCTTTTAATATTTAGATACGCGAGTAAAAGGAATTAGCTTATATGGAAAAATTTAATAAACTGTTTGATCACACATTACTTAAACCAAATGCCACGTCTAAGCAAATAATCAAATTATGTGAGGAAGCCAAAAAATATGATTTTGCCTCTGTTTGCGTCAATCCCGATTTCGTTTCGCTAGCTGCGAAACAATTAGAAGATAGCGATGTAAAAGTATGTACGGTTATAGGCTTTCCCTTAGGAGCCAATTTGGCGGAGATAAAATGGATGGAAGCTACTTTAGCCTTGTCTCAAGGCGCGGATGAAATAGATATGGTCATTAATGTATCTGATGCTAAAGAACATAATTTTGCAAAAATCGAAGAAGAGATTTCTCAAATTAGAAAAGCAACGAAAAACCATATCTTGAAGGTTATTTTTGAAACCTGCCTGCTTGATGATAATGAAATTATTGA
>DOQE01000119.1:650-5465 GCA_003512585.1 Bacillota bacterium
AAAAGTTGATTTTGTTAAAACTTCAACCGGATTTTCTACAGGCGGAGCCACAATAGAGGCTGTTTCTTTAATGAAAAAGACTTTAAATGGGGCTTGTCAAATAAAAGCTTCCGGCGGAATTCATACTAAAGAAGAAGTTCTTTCCTTTGTAAAAGCCGGAGCGACTAGGATCGGCTGTTCTTCTTCTGTTAACATTATGGAAGAAAAATAAAAAAATCATTGATTTTCATTCTACTTTTATAGTAACGTATTAAAGCATTTGCAGGAAGGAAGTGAGCTAAAATGGCAGTTAAAACTGTAGTTCGCGAAGGCGAGACTATCGACGATGCACTCCGTCGTTTCAAACGTGGGGTCAATAAATCCGGCATCCTTCTTGAAACACGTAAGCGCGAGGCTTATCTAAAACCCGCTCTTATGAGAAAAATGAAATCCAAATTTGCCCGTCGCAAAAAATGGTAATCTGTTAGCCCTATTAAAAGTAGGGCTTTTTTTGTACCCTTTTTGCTTAGACAGAAGCAACTATATAGTGTGAGAAATATTATCGTTTACCAAGCACAAAATAAAAGTTGCGGTTATGCCGTGGTCAAAATGGCCTTAATCCACGTTTCAAAACGCCGTGATTTTATTTATGCATTGGAAGAGAAAGTGGAAGGGCAAGCCCCCTCCTTTGCTGAACTTATCCGCTATGGTGCGAAATTTGGGTTGCGACTTGGCGGATATAAAGTTCAGGATCCTAGGGAAATTCTCACGAATAAAGATTTTCCTCTTTTGGTTTCTGTTTATGAAAATGGATTTTCCCATATGCTTTATCTATACAAGGCAAAAAGAAAGTCTTTTTTAGTTTTGGACCCAAAAAACGGAAAAAGGGAAATTGAAAAAGCGGATTTTATCAAAATATTCGATGGGAGATTTTTAAAGGTTGAAGAATATAACGATATTTATCCAAAAATTAAACCAATTCATCCTATTTCAGCCTTGTCCCTTTCCTTTCATTCTCTTTTAAATTCTTTACCATCTATTTCTTTGCTTTTATCAATATTTTCCATGAATGGGCAAAAAGAAAATTTTATTCTTTCATTACTACTGCTTCTTTCTTCTTTTCTTTTTCTTTTGCTTTCTAAATTAGAGACTAGTCTTTTTATTAAAAGATTTGACTCTCTTTATTTAAACAAAGTTGATGACAATAGCTTATTTAAAAGAAGAGAGAATTATATGCATTACAATAAATATAAATCTATGGCTTTTGTTATTTATCCGACTTTAATTTTAAATATTTTAGAAATTCTTTTGACTTTGTTTATTTTTTCTTTTGGCGACCCTTATTTTTTCTTTAGTTTGGTTTCTAGCATTCTTTTTTCTTTGTTACTGTATTTTCTTTTTGTTTCCAAAGAGGATTCGTTCAACGAAAAGGCAAGTAGTTTGGAATATTCTTATTTTCACTTTAATAAGAGCGAGAAAAATAGACTGCTTGAACTTCATTCTCTTTCTAAGGTGGGAAAAAGGTATTCGGTTTATTTAACAATAAAAGACTCTGCTTCTATAATATTCGCCTGTTTGGCTTCTTTCTTTGCTCTTTATTTTAAAAACGACCTTGGGATGGAACTTTTCTTCTTTACTTTTATTTCTAACTATTTAATGATTGGTTTGATAAAGCAATCATTAACAAATTACGATAAGTTAGATGAAAAAAAGAAAGAAGAATCTTATTTCATATTTAATTTCTTATCTTAATAAATATAGATAGGCTGTTTTAAAAATGTTAAAGTATTTCCATAAAAATATGGAACTGAATTTTGAAAACGATTTTGACAAAGATTACGATTGTCTTGAAACCAGATATGAAAATATTTTAAAGGCCGCTTTCTCTTATTTAAAAATTGAAACCAATTACGAAGTTGACGTTAATTTAGTAGGAGATGAGCAAATTCATCAAATTAATAAAGAATATAGAAATGTCGATAGGGTTACAGATGTTATTTCTTTTGCTTTTAATGATGATAAAAGTGAGTTAGGGCAAATTGTAGATAAAAACATACCGCACATGTTAGGCGAGATATTTATTTGCATACCGCAAGCCTTGCGCCAAGCTAGCCAAATAGGGAATAGCAAGGAGAGAGAACTTTCTTTCTTGTTCGTCCATGGCTTATTGCATTTGCTTGGATATGATCACATGAAAGAAGAAGATGCTAAAGTAATGTTTGCCTTGCAAGAAGAAATACTAAATAAAGCCAAGGAGGAAGAGGAATGAGCAAAGAAGAGCTAATTTCTATAGCCATTGAAGCTAGAAAAAGGTCTTATTCACCTTATTCTCATTTTGCCGTTGGGGCTGCTTTGTATTGTGAAGATGGATCTGTTTATATTGGCGCGAATATTGAAAATTGCTCCTTTCCCGTATCAATGTGTGCGGAAAGGAATGCTATTTATAATGCCATGATGGACGGGAAGACTAGCGAAGATTTTTTAGCTTTGGCAGTTGTGGCAGATACATCTTCTTTTTGCTCTCCTTGCGGAGCTTGTAGACAAGTATTAAGCGAGCTTTATCCTAATGATAAGCCAATTTATTTAGCAAATTTAAAAGGCGATGTTAAAGTAACCAATATCGAGGAACTTTTGCCTTTTTCTTTCGATGGTAGCGATTTATGAAAGTCGGATTTATTGCTATTTTAGGACGTCCAAATGTAGGGAAGTCCACATTGCTTAACGCTCTTCTTTCGAAAAGAGTATCCATTGTATCTTCAAAAGCCCAAACAACTAGGGATGCTATTTCGGGCATTCTTAACGAAAAAGACTATCAAATGGTTTTTGTTGATACCCCTGGTATTTTTTATGGAAAAGAAAAGCTTGATTCTTTAATGAAAAAAACCGCTTTTGAATCTAGTCAGGATGTTGACGCGATTATTTATATGATTGATTCATCAATCAAATCCCTTGACGACGACGTTAGAATTTTTAATTCGATTTCTTCTAATGCACCAAAAATCGTGGTTTTAAATAAAATTGATTTAATTAAAGCTGCAGAAGCCATGGAAAAGAAAAAGGAAATTAAGGAAAAATTTAATCCTTATTTGCTTTTGGAGGCTTCTATTAAGGAGAATTTTGGCATTAAGGAAATTAAAGAATCCATATATCCTTTATTAAAAGAAGGGGAGCCGTTTTATCCTGAAGGCATGCTAACAGACAAAGATAAATCCTATCAGGCAAAAGAAATAATTAGAGCAAAATTGCTTCACTTCCTCCGCCAAGAAATACCTCATCAATGCGCGGTAAAGATTACTTCCTTTAAAGAGGATACGAAGGGGATTAGCATTAAGGCCAAAATCATTGCCGAAAAAGAAAATCAAAAAGGGATAATTATTGGAAAAGCAGGCTCCATGATTAAAAATATAAAAATTGCTGCTAAAAAACAAATGGAGACCGATTGGCATTGTCATATCAATGAGCTCAAAATCGAAGTTGATTTTGATCCAGGTTGGAGAAACTCTACAAAGAAATTAATCGAATTCGGCTATGACGAATAAAAAAGATACAATTTCAATTCGCGGTATCGTTTTAAGGCAAACGTTCTATAAAGAAAATGATGCGATTATAACTTCGCTAGGAAGCGATGGACTTTTTAGCTTTTATGCCAGGGGCGTTAACAAGATTTCTTCTAAAAACTTTGCACCTTGTTCCTTGCTTATGGATTCTTGCTTTATCTTAAATGTATCAAGCAATAATAAAAAAAGCCTAAAGGAAGGTGCGGCTATAACTTCTTATTTAATAGATAAAGATTTCTCTTCCTTGGCTTTATCTAATTTTATAATCGAATTGACTTTAAAAACCATGGATGAGGACGATGATGAAGGCAAAGAAATCTACCCATATTTTCTTTCTTCCTTAAAAGCCATTAAGGAAAGCGATAATTATTTAGGCGTTGGAGTTTGCTATTTTATTAAAACGTTATCTATTCTTGGCTATGGATTGAATTTAAATTCATGCATACGTTGCCAAAAAAGCAAATCCATTGTTGGAATTAGCTATGAAGATGGCGGCTTTGTGTGTGCTGATTGCTTTAATGAGAAAGATTACAGGCTAAATGCCGAGACAATGAAGTTTTTACATTATTGCGACCTTGTTAGCCCAGATAAAATTGCTTTATTGCCTAAAATAAATTCTTCTATTTTTCCTATTATTGAAAATTTAGGATATTTCATAGAAAAAGAAGCAGGTATTTCTTTAAAAACGATAAAACTACTAAAAGTCATTTAGTACACTTTATTTAGGTTGACAATAGACTCTTTTTTACTAAAATAGACAGGTGTTTTTCTTTGAAAAAATGTATTAATTAAGGAGATTACATGGCAAATAAATTTAGTTTTGATACGATTAGTCAGCATTTGCAAAATACCGGATACGTTTTCCAGGGTTCATCTATTTATGGTGGGCTATCAAATACTTGGGATTATGGTCCGCTAGGTTCAGAAATGAAAAAAAATATCCGCTCGATGTGGTGGAAGAAATTTGTCCAAGAATCCCCAACTAATGTTGGCATTGATGCGGCTATTTTAATGAATCCAAAAGTATGGGAAGCTACTGGCCACGTTTCTACTTTCAACGACCCTATGATAGATTGCAAAAGTTGCAAGGCTAGACATAGAGCCGACGAGCTAATTAAAAGTCAATACCCCGATGTTGACGTTGACGCCATGAGCTTCGAGGACATGGATCAATTTATCAAAACCCACGATTTAACTTGTCCAGTCTGTGGAAAAAATGATTTTACCCCTATAAGAAAATTCAACATGATGTTTAAAACTCATATTGGGGTTACGGAAG
>DOQE01000095.1:0-178 GCA_003512585.1 Bacillota bacterium
ACCAACTGAGCTAAAGGCCCACAGGCGCCCTAAAGCGCTTAGATAATATACCGCAACTAAAAGCAACTAACAAGAGCCAATTTCAAAGAACTTATCATATACGATAATCACGTAAAACAAAAAACCACCAAATAGCTTTGGTGGAAATATTCATTTTGGTGGACCGTGAGGGACTCGA
>DOQE01000095.1:223-1255 GCA_003512585.1 Bacillota bacterium
CCAACTGAGCTAACGGTCCAAAGCAACTTTAAAAGTGCTTGAATATTTTAATGCTAATAAGGATTGCTAGCAATAGGGAATTTAAAAGCCGGCAAGGTTATTTGCCGGCTCTCAATTAATGTAGAAACTACAATACTATCTAATCAGCAGTATAGTTAACGACAATTTTAGCAACTCTAATTTGCTTGGTTGCATTTAATACGACTTTTCCCGCAGTAGCAGTAATAGTGAAATTAAGATCAGCGTTTTTAACGACTGTACCACCAGTTACAGCACCTACGCCAGTTAAATCTTTAAGTTTAGTATAGCTGTCGAGTGTAACATCAACAGAATATAAGGAGCCAGTTGTAACGGAAATTTCTAAAGAAGCATCTTGATAAACGCGAATTGCATATTTATTTGCCCAATTCGTACCTTCTTTTAGACCAGATCCTTTAAGCGTAACGGTTGCGGCATCGACAGTAAAAACAGCCTCTGTAGAACTGCTTGTAGCAGGCTTGAAAGTTTCGTTGGCCCAATCAAAAGTAGCCGAAGACAATCCTTCAACGGCTTTTGTTACAGTAATTGCAATAGTTGCAGTTTTTGCAACACCAGTTGCATCTTTACCGACCGTAGTAGCAGTTATAGTAGCAGTTCCTTCTGCAACACCAGTAACAACGCCGTTTTCATTAACGGTAGCCTTGGTTTCATCATTAGAAGACCAAGCAACTCTAGGATCGGCACTTTCTGGTAAAACCGCAGCAGTTAATTGTAATGTTGAACCAGCTTTAACTTCAGCAGTTTCGCCATTTGTAATAGAAACGCTATTGACTGGATCCATTTCAGCTTCAGTAACGTTGGTGATATAGCAAACAAGGAATTTTCCACTTTGAAGTTCGGCGAAGAATCCTTCAAAATTATAATTTAGTCCGTCCACAACTTTGAAAGTCTCACTATAATAGCTAATAGACTTTGTTGTTTCTCCATCCATGTAAATATTTGTATGGTCTCCACTAATGCCCACCTTACCAGTAAATGAAACATATTTAACGG
>DOQE01000095.1:1286-1909 GCA_003512585.1 Bacillota bacterium
AACCAGCGACATCAAAGTTTTCTTTGGACGGCATTGGAATTTCTGCATGTTCAATCTTGGAAACAGTAAGAGTCTTATCACTATAAGAGAATTCCCACCAGCGAATATCGGTCGCAGTCTTCTTATAACGAGTCGGCACACCAGAAACACGAACATATTCACCTTCTTTTGCAACAGCCTTTTTAGCAGAGTCGCGAACAGCAATAACGCCGGTCCCATCATAAATAAATAGTCCGTTTTTATTAATGTTTACGACGCGACCTTCTACAGTAACCTGAGATTCAAAAGTAGCCGTAGAATCAGCATCGGCAGAAAAAGTTGGTTCAGTGGCCTGAAGGGTAGCAATAGAAGTAATTTGAACACCTTCTTGGATAGTAAGGGTCAACTCTTTGTTATAATCGATTCCATCAACAGTAGCAGTAGCTTGAATGGTAACGCTACCTACGGCAAGGCATTTTACCTTGGTATCGGTAATTTCAACTAATTCAGCACCGCTAGTGGCGGTTAAGGTAACTCCGCTAGTTAAGGCAACATTATCTAACTTCAATGTGAATGTTACGGTGTCCCCGACTTTAGGAGTGTTGTTATCAGCAGTCAAAACAGCGGTTTTAACTCCTTCTTTA
>DOQE01000095.1:1950-10420 GCA_003512585.1 Bacillota bacterium
TTGAACATTTTTAGCAGCCATTGTAAAGGAATATTTTCCTTCATTTGGAACCAAAGTGGCTCCGGAAAGAGTAACTTTTTCAACTTCTTTTAAAGCATTGGTGACACTGATGCTAAATTCAACCTTTTCGCCTTCGGCATAGCCACCCTCTTTTATGCCGGTAACGGTATATTCGCTACTTTTTGGATAAGTAACAGTATACTTTTGGACTTCGGAAATATCGGATTTCCCTCCATCAGTATTAGAAGAAGTGTTTTCATTTTCGCCACAAGATCCTAATAAAGCGGCGATAGCTATAAATGGAATAAGTCTTTTTTTCATTAATGTCTCCTTTCATCCCAATAACAACATAATTAATTATATACCAAATTAGTAAAAACTAAAAAAGGAGTAACTCTTATTTAGAGTTATTCTCCTCTTTGTAGTTTCGAAATATAAGAAATTTCTTTTTTTGCTCTTTTTCTTAAAGAAAGAGCCTTGATTAAAAGAGTAATCCCGGTAATCAATAAGCCTAAGCCAATGGCTAAACAAACTACACAAATGACGAACTGGAAGGAATTGACGTTGATACCGACTATTTTATCAACCTTTTTCTTTAAGGATAGGAAGATAAACAAAATCCCTATCGTTAAAACTATCCCTCCAATAACGACAAAGCATAAAGCGTTTTGGGTTTTATCATAACCTAAGATATCGCGATTATGAGCTTGCTTGGAATATGCCCTTATTTCCGCTTCTTCTTTTGGCGGAACATTAACTAGGTCTTCTGGGACTTGACGGCAATCAATAACACCATCGATAAAGACCCTATGAAGCGAAGGCGAGAATAAAGTTACCTTTTCTTCTTCCATTAAGCAATTTCTCCTAAATTGGATAAGTCGGCCGAATTAACGATATTTAAGGAATATTGTTGTGTCTTGCCGGAAGTGGAAAGATAATTTGTAGAAATGCCGACAAAATTAAATTTCTTAGCCTTATAAGTAGTAGTAATTAACGAATCGCTTTCTTCAACCGTTGGATAAACGTATTGAGCACCTTTTGGGTTGTAATTTAAAGTTCCACCAGTATAGAACTTATAAGAACGGGAGACTTCTACGCCATATCTAACCAATATGTCTTGGTCTTGGACAACGCGGAATTCCTTGCCATCATTAACGCCAGTCCTAGCAAAGAAGATTAATTTATTAGAAGTATTATAGAATGGGTATTTATCATTATATTTATTTACTTCTTCTACTCCGCCTTCTCCTGAATCTGAAGTAACGCCTTGATAAGTGCTAGTCTTATTATATGAGTATAAAGTATCTTCAATTTCGATTAAGACGTTATTGAGCCCATTTTTAGAATCAAATTCTTCAGCGCTCATCTTAATAGGCACTATTTTGTTGCCACTAGAAATAATTTGGGTATCCCTATCTAGGTTTGGATTTAACGTTGAATAGGATATACCTTGCATTTGGTAGCAACCACCATAGACGGATAAGGCACCTATAACATTAACTTCATCCCCTACCCTAATATCGGTTTGGGCATAAGTGAAGACATATAACCCATAGGCTTCAGGAAGGGAATTGTCCGCTTTTCTTTCATAGGAAGGCTTATCTTGGAAATAGAAAGCCCCACCGATTTTTCTTGAAACATAGCCGTGTATCTTATATAAGGTTTTATTATCGCAATAAGGGGAATCGGTCGCAGACAAACTAGAGCCGGTAAGATAGAGCTCTTTCATGGTTATTTCTTTTGCATAGCCATCAAAATAAGGGCTCTTGTCATCGTAATAATAATAGTTGGCGTCCTTTTGACTGGAATATTGATTTCTGGCGTTGGCTTTAGCAGATCTATTGGCCTTATCGAAAGCCATATAGAAATCCTTTCCCATATCTTCAATCGAACCGATACCTTGTGAGAACCCTTGATAGACCATCTCTAGGTTCAAACATCTAAAATCGTTAAGTGTAGGATTGGCGGAGGTAGTATACCAAACATAGGCTAGTGACCTTTGATTGCCATCGGCCGTGGCGGATTTAACTTCGTCTCCCCTTGCCCAGCCTTGGGATTCAAGGATGACATATTTAGCAGCTTCAAATCTAGATTTATTGTAATTTGAGGCAGATTTTCCCCATTCTTCTATTTCTGAAGTCGATTCAGGCGTATCAATGCCTAAATATCTAATCTTGACAGTATAACCATAATTCATGGTTTCAACGTGAGTTGTATCGCCGTCAACATAATTGATAAATCCAGAATTATTAACAGGCAAATTAATTAATTCGATACCATCTTTTCTAAAATCAAAATAACTATCATCGGCTTTTTTTAGGCTCTTGCTAGACATTACTTTATCAAAAGTTTCTTGATCGATATTTAGTTTAAATTGATTGACAAAGTCGATAGAGGCATCGATAGAATAAGAAGCGGCTATTTTATTTTTGCCAGATTCAAGCTTAACTTTATATACTTGCTCGGAAGCAGAAATATTATTAACTAAAGTCGCGGGTTTGCCATTATTTGTGACTGATTCAATGAAGAAATCATCGATGGATTTAACCTTGAATTCCAATTCATCCCCGACTTTAAGATTATCATCGTTTGCTTTTGAAAATTCAGAAATATTTCCATACAAAGAGGAGGCAGTCGCATCATAATAAGAGACATTGGCTTCGTTGGAATTATTATTTCCGCAAGAAGCAAGAATAAAAGAAGAGGAAATAATTAAAGCAATATTTTTTAATTGTTTCATAAGAAAACCTCAACTTGATTAAGCAACCGTGGCAGCACAGGCATCGTAAGCATCGCTTAAAGCCTTATCGACCGTGTTCCCGGAATTGACGACCTTGCCGATTAATTTCTCCATTTCGCTTCTAGCGGTATCCGAACCATTGAAGACAGGAGAAGTCATGTAATAGTTCTTTAAGTCCTTGGTATGGTATGGGATATCGTATTTCAAATCGATATCGTGCTTCCCGATCCAGGTTTTGTAGCTATCGGTTTCATAGGAAGATACCCTGACCGGGTCATAGGAATTCTCCAAGGCCAAATCGGCGTTGTATTTTGGGACGGCCATCATCTTGTAGAAAAGCCAGGCGCCTTTGTGGACGTAGGCATTTTCGTTGTTGAAGAAGCAAATGGATGGGCCTTGTTGGATGTATTTTGGGCTCTTGCCATCGGCAAATGGGACTGGGGCTAGTGCAACCTTGAAGTTGCTTGAGACGTTATAAGAAGATCCCCCTGTCGAGCCGATTGTCATGGCGCACTTCAAATCGGTAAAGTATTCGTTTGTATACTTGCCGCCGCCCAAGACGTTTTTCGTGATCAATAGCTTTTCGTTGACATAGCCGACCACTTCGGTAAGGAACCCCTTGGCTTGCTCGTTATTGAAAAGGAACTGGCTCGAGGCATCTCCTTGCTCGCCGACGGAGGTATATGGGATGCCCCTTTGGGCGAACTGGGAAATGAACATGTTCGCGTCTGAGTCGTAGCCAATCGGATAGAACTCGGTTTTTTCTAGGCCTTCATTTTTCATGTCGGATTTCATTTTCCTAGCCATCTCGAACATTTGGTTCCATGTTTCTGGGACCGTATAGGTATAGCCCCCATTGGCTTCTACCCATGTCCTTAAGGCGTCTAGCTGCTCCTCCGTCGCTTCGGACTTGTTCGCAGCATTTTCTAAATTTATAAATTCGGAATTGCCTTTGAACTTGTTGTCGTTTTGGGCGTTGGCCCCTGCAAAATAGGAAGCGTTGTAATAGGCGATTTCGGTCGACTTGTACATCGGCATCGACCAGGTTCCCTCGAATTGGTAGCTTTGCCCTTCGCTTAAAAAGGCCGGGACGAAGTCGTCTAACTCTTCCTGGCTGTAGCCGAATTCTTCATCATTGATAAAGCCATCTAGCCTATATAGGTGGGAAGTGGAGATGTTGTTGGTCATGTAGACGGAGAAGGAATCCGGATATCCCATGGCTAGGGCAGGGACCTCCCCGGCGGCCGATTTGGTTTTGATTGTATCGGCTAACGCATCATATGTGCCGGCAGCCTTAGTTGCACTAACCTTGTATTTCCCTTCATATTTCTTGTTGAAGGCATCGACGATGATATTTAAGTTATTGGCCTTATCGTGTCCTAGGCAATGCCAGAATTCGATGTTTACCTCGCTTGTTGGATCATCGCTAGGCAAAACTTGATCAACATCGCCCACGCCTTGATCCCCACAAGAAGTTAAAGCCATAGTAAGCAACGAAGCCCCACTTAAGAATAGAGTTTTTAGAGTTCTTTTTTTCATAGATACATCCTTTCTCACCTAATTAACAACAGGCCAGGCGACTAACCTTTTATACCAGCACGGCTGACGCCACGCATAATATACTTTCGACAGAAAACGAAGACGAGCAGCAATGGAACCGTTACGACTACCGTTGCAGCCATCTGCACGCCATAATCATCAATATTCGCGGCCGTATTAAACGTGTCGCGTAAACCAACCGTTATCAAATATAGATCTTTATTCCCGCTAACGATAAGTTGAGGCCAAACGTAAGCATTCCAGCTTCCCATTAGCTTCAATATTAAAACCGTAGTCAAAGTAGGCATGGCAAGAGGCACCATGACTTTCCATAAATATTGCCAATCGGATTTGCCATCAACTTTGGCAGCCAAATAAAGCTCATTGGGGATTTGCTTGAAATTTTGTCTTAATAAATAGATATAGAACACCGATACCATAAAAGGAAGAATCATGGCCGAATAGGCTCCTATGGCATTCTTTCCTCCAGTCATCCCGAATAAGGAAACCGAGATATAGTTAGAAATAACCATCATTTCCCCAGGGATCATCATGGTAGCTAGAAGAAGGGAGAACACCGCTTCCTTGCCTTTAAATTCAAGCCTAGCAAAAGCAAAGGCAGCAAAAATGGTCGTTATTAAAGTACCGAATGTAGAAATAACCCCTACTATCAAAGTATTTTTTAACAAAACGCCAAAGTTAAGACGGGAAAATGCCTGGGCATAGTTATTCCATTCAAAATATTGAGGCCAGAATGTAGGTATTAAAGCCTTGATTTCAGCACCGCGCTTTAAAGAAGTTATAAGCATCCAATAAAACGGGAAAATCATGATAATGGCAAAAAAAGCAAGAAATAAATAAACTAAGATTAGGCCGAGGATTTTGCCAATTTTGCTCATTTTTTCTTTTTGTTTGGCTGACATACCATCGTTTTTTAAAACAAGGGTAAGATCGGAATATGAATTGTTGTATGCATCTATTTCCATATTAATAATGTACCCTCTTCTTAGAAACTTTAAATTGTATGGCCGTAAATATCATGATAATGATAAATAGGATTACGGCAGCACTACAGGCGTATTGCACTTATGTTGGCTTCTTCATGCGTTCATAAATAAAGAAAACGACGGTCTGCATGCTTTCTGGGCCGGTATTCCCGTTAAATTGGCCACCAGTAGTCCCAAACATACCAACGACGGAATTATATTCTTTAAACGCCCCGATAAAGGAAGTAATCATGATATAGAGAATTTGAGGCGATAACAATGGAACGGTAATCTTTAAAGAAGTCTTGAGCTTATTCGAACCATCGATTTTTGCCGCATCATAATATTGCTGATCAATATTTTGAAGCCCGCCTAAGAAAATCAAAATCTTATAGGGCAATGAATGCCAAACAATATAGAAACAAATAGCAAAGAATGCCGACCAATAATTGACCATCCCTTGACCGGCTTCAGCAGCTGGATTTGGATAAATCCAAGGGAAGCCTTGGATACCAAATATAGCATTAAAAATACCGTATTGGGTGTCGAATATAACCGCGAAAACCATACCAATGGCAATTGCATTGGTAACATAAGGCATAAAGAAAATAGTCTGGAAAGCCTTCTTAAAAACCTTAATGGAATTCAATCCTATGGCAATCATTAAAGACAAAATAATAGAAATTGGAACCGTAATAAAAGTTAAAAGCAATGTATTTGGCAAACCAACTTTCATAAATTGGTTGAAATAGTAATTATTCCCACCGTATGGAGTTAATAACCTAATGTAATTATTGAATGTAAAACCAGAATAAGTCCCTAGCGTATAATCATAACCGTCAAGAAATGAAATAAAGAAAGTATCGATAATTGGATAAAAGGTAAATACCGCCATCAAGATAATGACGGGTGCCAAATAGAGCCAAGCTTTCCAATTGTTCTTGCTTTCCATTATTTGCCCTCGGTATAAATGCGTTTTTCACTCTCGCCATCAAAAACAAATATCTTGCTTGGGCGAATGCCAACCTTATTATCTCCTAAAGGCACATTGATTTCCGAATCGATGATACCTTTGATAGCCTCTCCTTTAAAGGAAGGATGAGAAGCAATAATAGACATATCCCTACCCATCGTTTGAATGGCTTCGACATTCAAGGTTAGAACTTTCTTATCCTTTGTCCCGTCTAGAATAAATCCTTCGGGGCGAATGCCGACATAGACTTTCTTATCCCCTTCTTTTGTAAAGGCACTATCAGAGAATATTTTTTCTTCCCCGATATATAAGCTTCCTTTTTTTAGCTTCCCTTCAAAAACATTGATAGGAGGAGTCCCCAAGAATTTAGCAACGAATAAACAATTTGGATTCTTATAGACTTCCTGTGGGGCGTCTTCTTGCATTTTTACCCCATCTTTCATAACGACAATCTTATCGGAAATCGACATGGCTTCTTCTTGGTCATGGGTAACAAAGACAGTTGTAATCCCGGTTTCTCTTTGAATACGCCTTATCTCTTCTCTAGTTTGGATACGAAGTCTAGCATCAAGGTTGGATAAAGGTTCATCTAAAAGCAACACTTTCGGCTTTCTGACTAAAGCTCTAGCAATGGCAACCCTTTGTTGTTGCCCACCACTTAACTCGGCTGGTTTTCTTTCTAGATATTGAGAGATTTGAACTAATCTAGCAGTTTCTTGAACCAAGGCATCGATTTCATCTTTGCTTAAACGCCTTTTTTCTTCAATGGGAGTTCCATTTTCTCCGATTAATTCGCGTTTATCATTAATAGTAAATCCTTTTTGAAGGTATTTTTGGGTAAGCGTTTCAATCTTAACTTTCAATTCAGCAACTATCTCTTCAACTTTTGCTTCTAACTCATTGGAAGGAATGGAATGAAGGCCATAAGAAAATACCTTATTGGCAATGGAAGTAACGACATGAAAACTTTCAATCATATGCCTAGCAAAGGCAGATTTAGATATTTTCCCATCATAAATAGAAGAATTTGCAATTTGGACTATTTCGTCATGATGATCGCTTATTAGCTCGACTATTTTTTCTAAATTTAAGATGTCGATTGCCTTTTTGTTAGTAACGACATTTAAATTCGTAAGAGGGAATTTGACGTTATCATAAACCGTCATATGAGGATAAAGGGCATAGTTTTGGAAAACTAATCCAATTCCTCTTTTTTCGGCCGCAAGATGAGTAACATCTTCATCTCCAAACCATATTTCCCCTTCGGTTGGGGCTTTCAAACCGGCAATCATGTAAAGTGTTGTTGATTTGCCGCATCCAGAAGGGCCAAGCAACCCTAAAAGGGTTCCATCTTCAACTAGGACATTTAAATCGTTAACGGCTGTGGTATCTGGAATATTCTTCTTAGGATTTCCAGGGAACGTCTTTGTCAAGTGATTAATTTTGATTTCCATAACGTTATATCTTTAACTAAATTATAATGATAGGCAAGAGTTTTATCAATGAAACCAAAATAGAATTAGGAAAAGTATCCTTTAAATTTTTAAAAATTAAATTAGGAAAGATGAGTTATTAAAGGCAACAAATTTATCTATTCTTTTTTGTTTCGATTTCAAAGTCCTTATTTTCTATAGATGCTTTATCTCTATTTTCTTTATGGCTTTTATAATCCCCATAATCTAAATAAATATCATCCCTACTGATGTCAACCTTATATTGATTTAATACGTAATCATCTAAAGATTGGCATCTTTTCGAAAATAATAACATGGTAAAAGAAATACCCCATGGTATTAAAAAAGAGACAAAGGAAAGCCAAATAAAAACAAAATAATCAAAAACTACTCTCCCTAGATAAGGCAAAGCCTTTAAGGACAAACCATTTTTCCCAACTAAGCCAATTTTAAAAATTGCCATTCCTATTGTCCTTTTCCCTTTTTTAAACGCGGTTAAGGGAAGGATTAAATAATAAACAAGGAAAGATAAAGTCAATGAAGCGGCACCAACAACAAAAGAAAGGATAAAAAAGAATTTATTCGAATTAATGTATATTTCATTGCTATAAAGATATTTTAAACATTCATTCTCGATTTCATTTTTATAAAAAGAAAGAATAGAAGAAGGGTCTGCCAATTCGTTTTCTTTTATTTTTCCTTCATTTTCGATAAATAAAGAAGTTGTTCCATCTAAAGCCTTTAGTTTTCTTTCTTCATATTGTTTATAAGGATCTAT
>DOQE01000070.1:0-7189 GCA_003512585.1 Bacillota bacterium
TAATCCTGCTAATGGAGATTATGGGCATAGCGATACTTCTTCTGACAATAAGAAAACTTATGTCGATGAATTCCATGAAGTTAGTTCGACAGTCGATGGAACCCATACCATTTATACAGTTGATAAAAAAAGTGGAGAAATATCTTTAACTAGCGACATTACCCTAAGTTCAAAACTAACTTATGCTAACTCTAATGAAGAAGTCGCTATAAATGGGAATGGCAAAACTATAAACGTTACTTCTGACTTTGGTAATAATAATAATGTTTTACTTAACGCAAGAAGCAATTTAACTATTAATGATTTAACTATAGATATGGCTAACGCTGCTGGCCTTTGGGGTATTCAAGCCTTAGGCGACATTACTTTAAATAACGTTAATATCATTAATGTCGACCATGCAAATAAATATCTTTTTACTCTTAATATTTATGGTGGTGGGAACGCTAAATTCGTTGATTGTAACATTGCTGCCGCAAAAAATATGTGTAATGAGGATTATGGATGTGCTGATATTTGGTTTGGCGATGGCAGGAATGCTATTATTCAAGGCGGGAACTACGGATCGATATTTGTTAATTCTTCCGAAGGCTCTGGATTGCTTCACGCTGGAAAGTTAGTCATCGAATCTTCAAGCGATCATGTGACTAAAATAGATTCAGTCACCTTAGAAGGGGAGATTAATAACAAGAATAAGCTTGTCTATGGTGGTACTACTTATGAAAAAAAGACAGCGTATATGTCTGCTATTTTAGAAGGAAACGATTCTTCTTATTGCACAGTGACTAAAGTTATTGAAAATCCTCAAAATAAAGATTTAACCCAATATACCGATTTAACCGGCAAGACCGTTTCTAAGGCCGCTTAAAAGTATTTATTTAAAAATTAATGGAAGGCATGGATAGGTTTAAGCCGTCTATGCCTTTTTGTTTTAAATCAATAAACGCTTTTGGTAAAATTTAAATATGCGTTCTCGTTTATTTTTAAAAAGTATTGCTCTATCTTCTACTTTTTTAATTTTATCCGCTTTTTGTCTAGGCCTAATATCCAATTTAGATTTAAAAGAAGGAAAGGCCGGAGAAATTTTTGATTATGATTTTACTGAGGATTTTTCTTCATATGTTGCCTCGACTAGTTACATAAACGAAAAAACGTATGGTAATTTTAAAGGCGTGGGTTGCGTTTCTGCTACTTCTTCCTATTCAATAGATGGCAATACGTTTGTCATGAAATTAAATAAAGGAGAAGCTAATGCCTCTAGGCAACTATTTATTGATACAACTGGGTATGCAAAAATTGTCTTTGACATAAAATTAACTACGCCTAGTAAAACTTATGTTGATTTGGGATGTAATCTGCCTATTATTACCGATGAAGCCAATTCAAAAGGTATCGTTTATACAAAAGGATATAAAGAAGTAATAGTTACTTTTTCTTCTTTTTCAACGCCTGAAAATAATTATTTTGTTGGAATTGATAATGTCGAGTTCTATAAATTATCGAAAGAATCTACCCCCTCCGATCCCATTTATACAGCAAATAATTATTATTACCATAAAATAGAGAGTTCTCTTGATGTGGTTACTGATTTAGCCTTTATTATAAGAAACAATGTGAAATACGTCCGTTTTGATGAATCGACTTCTATAAATATCCATAATTATTCAAAAGGTGGCCAATTTATTTTTTATGATAGCAGCGATGCAATTTATCCTGAGATAGGTTGGCCGGAAAATGGGGTTTTTACAGTCGACGGTTCTCCTTATTATGTAGATAGGGAACATGTTTGGCCGTGTTCGAATATGAGAATCAAACCAGCGGGTGGGTCTAGAAGCGTGTCTTCTTTTACCGATTTTGTAAAAAACGAAGACGATTCTTATGATTATCGGCCTTCTTCTTCTAATAGAGGCCATTTTAGCGATATGCATAATTTAATTACTGCTACAAGGGAGGCTAATCAAAATTTGCATAACGATAATTTTTTTAAAGATGAAAAAGGCAATAGTAAAAGTCCTTATATAGAGAATGGATTTTTTTATCCAGGCGATGAATTTAAAGGTGACGTGGCCCGGATTTTATTTTATATGAGTTTAATGTATCCATATTTGACATTAGGGGATGAAACTAATTTGAAGGGTTCTATTTTTTATGGCGATTTAGAAACGTTAAGAAGATGGGATAAAGAAGATCCTGTTTCGCAAGAAGAGATTGATAGAAACAATTTAATTTTCAAAAAGCAAAGAAACCGCAACCCTTTTATAGATCTTTATGAAATTGGTATTGCCGATATAGTATTTGCTAATGGCGATGTAGAAGTGCCTGTTGCTACTAATTGACTTATTTTAGATTGATATAATTTTAAGCAAGGAAGCTAGATCAATATATTATTAAAGCCCTTATTTCTAAATCCATTCCTTGTTTGTTGGAGTTTAAAAAGATTCATATGAGTTTTCTATATATTAAAAGTAAAAAGGAAAGATATGTATTTTAATAATTCTTATAAATTTATCTATATTCCATTATAAAAGTTAAGTATCCTTTGTACTTTTTCTGTTAATGGAAAGTTGCTAAGATTTACTTCATTGACGGAGTAGGCTGCTAATTAGCGGTAAGCCAACAAACTGGAGTAATCCTGGCTTGCCTTAATTGCCGAGAGTCGGAAAGGCTTTTATGGATTGGCTTAATATTCTTCTTACTTCGTTTTCCATGGCTATAGATGCTTCGGCAACTAATGCCGTTAATGCAATTAGGGAAGAGAGGGTGCCCACTTGGAAACTCGCCTTTGCTTCTTTTATATTTGCTATATTTCAATTTATTATGCCTTTAATTGGCTATTTGATTGGCTCTGGATTTAGGGAATTTTTAGAGCCAATTATCCCATATATCGGTTTTGCTTTATTGACATTGCTTGCTATTAAATGCTTCTATGATGCCATAAAAGAAACCATTGCCCTTAATAAAAGCGGCGGTGAATTTAAAATAGAAAGAAAACCGGTCACGCTTTTAGGGATTTTAGCTGAAGGAGTAGCGACTTCCATTGATGCTTTATGCATTGGATTTGTCTATTTGTCTTATCCATTTATCGATGCTTTACTTGTTTTTGGAATCATTGGCATTGTTGCATTTCTACTTTCTTTTATAGCAGGTTTATTTGGAAAATTCCTAGCTAAGTTTTTGGAAAAATGGGCCAATTATATATCGGGCTTTGTTTTCTTATCCATTGCTTTAAAGATACTTATTGAGGGTTTCCTTAAATAATCTATAAGTTAAATTAGTTTGCAATGGCTAGAATTTCTAGTCTTTTTTTAATGTAAACAATTATTAAAAAACAATGATTTGTTATTTGCTAAAATATATAATCTTTTCGAGGTATTTTATGGATAATTTGTTAAAGATAATGTCTCTTCTAAAAGAATCAAAATCTCCTTTTCATGTCGTTAGTAATATTAAATCTATTCTTTTAGAGAATGGTTTTGTGGAAATGAAGGAAGAAGATGAAATTAAAGAAGATGGTAAATATTTCTATTCTAGAAACGGGTCTGCTTTAATTGCTTTTGCAATAAAAAGAAGCGATACGTATGCTAAAATTATCGAGGCACACGTGGATTCGCCTTCTTTTAAATTAAAACAAAATCCCATTGTTAATAATTCATCTTTAAGATTATTAAATACCGAACCTTATGGTGGTGGAATTTATTATTCTTGGCTAGATAGGCCATTGGGGGTGGCTGGAAGAGCATTGTTTAAGAAAAATGGCGTCGTGTCTTCTATTTTAGTAGATTTAGATGCTTCTTTTATAATTCCTTCCTTGGCTATCCATATGAATAGGGATGTTAATAATTCGTTTTCTTTAGATCCAAAGAAAGATTTATTGCCTTTAATTGGAGAAAGTGGTGAAAACGATTTAAAAAAAGTATTGGAAACTCAATATAAAGAAAAAGGCGAAGTTATTTCTTTTGATTTATTTTTATATAGCAAAGAAGAACCTACTTTAATTGGCTTAGATAAATCTATGCTTTCTAGTTGCAAATTAGATGATTTATCCAGCGTTTATTCTTCTCTTCTTGGCTTTATTGCTTCTTCTATGAAAAATGGAATTAACGTAGTGGCTTATTTTGATTCGGAAGAAGTTGGGTCAATGACCTATCAAGGCGCCGATAGCGATTTGCTGCGTTCTCTTTTTGCTAAATTTTCTACCTATACCAAAAAATCCATTATTTCTTTGCAAAGAAAAAGTTTTTGTATCAGTGCGGATAATGCCCATGCTTGCCATCCTGCCTTTATAGAATTAATGGATAAAACCAGCCCTGTCTATTTAAATAAGGGAATCACCATTAAATATAATGCCAATCAGAAATACACAAGCGATGGTTTTTCTTCAGCCATAATGAAAGAAATATTTAATCTTTCTAATTTGTCTTATCAAGAATTTAGCAATAGAAGTGATTTAAGGGGTGGTTCGACTTTGGGTGATATTTCCATCTCTCAAATATCAATAAGAACTGTTGATATTGGCATTCCTCAATTAGCAATGCATTCTTCCTATGAAACATTAGGTGTTAAAGATTTGCTTGATATGGTTAAGCTTTCTGCTTGTTTCTTTGATTTAGATTTAGCCATAAGCGAAGATGAATTTAAAGTAACGAGGTAGACAAATGAGCAGGATTGTCTTAATAGGTGGAGGTTCTTCTTCTGGTAAATCCTATATAACGGAAGCAGTTACTAAAAATGTCGGGGAAAATAATATAACCCGCATAACAATGGATGATTATTACAAAGATCAATCCGATATGAAATTAGAAGATAGATATAAGGTGAATTACGATCATCCTAAGGCTTTTGATTTTCCCTTGATGCGAAAACAAATAGCGGATTTAAAAAACGATATACCTATTGAAAAGCCTATTTATGATTTTGTTTCTTTGACTAGAACAAAAAATAGCGAGACCATATATCCAAATAAAGTTGTTTTAGTTGAAGGCATCATGGCTTTGGTCGACAAACAGATTAGAAATCTAGGGGATATAAAGGTGTTTATTTCCGCTTCCTCTGAAAGAAGGTTTCTTCGCCGCCTTATTAGAGATAAAAAGCAGAGGGGACGTAGCTTTGAAAATATAGTCAATCAATACTTTTCTTCTGTTCAACCCATGTATCAAGAAATAGTAGAACCTTCTTCTATTTATGCGGATTTAATTGTTAATAATGATGGGGTTGAAAATTTGGCCATCGCCGTTTTGACTTCCATAATCAAAGAAGAGCTTGAATTATCTAGGACAAAACAAAAACCTCGCTTAATGGAAGAAGAATTTAGTGAAGAAAACCTCTCTTCTATTTTCAGTAAATAGTTTATTGTTCCAAATATTCGCTAGGGTTAAATACTTCTCCTTTATATAGCTCATATTCGCCTTCAAAATAGGTATAGTTAGATTCAATTCGTTGCCAATTTGCTTTTATTCCCCCAGCATATAAGTCAGTTTGAGTTATATGCTTTGCTTTTGAAATAACATTATTGTTTATGGTTACGGTTATTTCATGCTTTATTTCTTTTGTCTTTATTTTGTTTTGATCTAAGCTAGACAAAGAATAGGAAAAAGAAATATCTCCTTTTAGCAAGTAGTCGTGTGGTAAATCCAATGTATATGAAATGTTGTTATTTTCAATAACGGACTTCAGATAATTTAGATTTGCAATTTGAGTAAAGCCAAAACTTATATTGAAAAATTCTTCTTCTAAGGATTTTATGTAGATAGAACTTGTTTTTGTTTTGCTATTTCCATCGTTTACAAGAGTATAAAAATAGTTTTTATCCGTGAATAATTGGGCTTGATAATCGCTTTTGCTATTTTCGACAATTTGAGTCCCTTTTCTAATTACTATATCTGAAGCATTTTCTCTTTTATAACGCATTGCTTCAAATATATCGCTTCCTTCTAAATCGATTTCATCTCCTGAAGAAAAATTATAAGAACTATTCATTGAAACGTTTACTTTGTTTGGATGTCCATTTATATCCATTAAGTATTGATTAAATTCTTCTATTTTTTCTTTGTCTAAATCTATTTGCTTAGCTTGAGAAGACGATTCAAAACTAGAGGAAGAAGTAGAATCATCTATCCTTGTTGAATCAACACTCGATTCATTGTTTTCTACTGTTGTCATGCTTTTGTTGGTTGAACAAGAAAACAAAAGCAATGATAAAGAAATGAAACCAAGCCCTTTTTTCATTAGTCAATCCTTTCAAATGTGTCGTAAGTATAAGCTAATGGCCTATATATTTTTATGCATATCTTCCCATTTGCATTTATAAATATGGTTGCTTTTTCTACTGTTTCCGATTCATAATCGTTTGGATCTGTTGAATAGCCATAATCATGGCTCCAATTTGTTAATGATAATTTTCCTTCATTATCTAATTGATAAGAAAAAGTATCATCAAAATCATCGGAATTGTTTTTCATTACTTGTTTTGCTTGACCGTTTCCATTTTCTAGGAAAGTAAGCTTTAGGGTATAAGTAGTTTTTTCGACTTTAAATGTATGGTTTAAAACGTTGCTATTGAACCAATCTTGATCAATGGCTTCCTGACATTTTAATGTTATTGATTTAGAAATGGCCGTATTACTTTTTATGAAGAAAGTAATGGTGGCTTCTCCTAATCCCTCGCCTTTAATCGTGGCTTTGCCATTATTCCAAGTAACTGAAATTATTTTGCTATCGGAAGAAGTGGCTTCTATATCTTGAATGGCTTCTAAAGGCAATACGTCGACATCAAAAGTAATTTCCTTGCCTAAACCTATAATATTATTTGGGACTGGATCGGTTTGTATATAAATGCCATTTCCTTTTGGCCTTTCTACTATTAAATCAATGGTTTTGGTTTTATTTTGCCAGATATTTTCTTCATTCTTCCCAAAATAGGTTAGGGTGATTGTTGTTTTCCCCTCGCCTTTAATCTCCATTGTTTCGTTAGCAATGGCAATGGCATTCTCATTGCTTGAACTAATTGGAGTTAATACTTCTTTGCTTACTCCGATTGCATTTTTAGGCAAATAAGATAGTGGTTTAGCGAATACGTAATAGAGCTTTTTGCTAATATTGTTTTTGTCTACTTCGTTTCCATATCCATCGACAATTCCAATTTCATCTATCTCCGTTAAGAAATAATCATTTGGATTTAAGCTACCCGTGT
>DOQE01000070.1:7206-7802 GCA_003512585.1 Bacillota bacterium
GCTATTTTCTTTTTCTCCATATGTTATTTTCCCTTCTTTTGAAATAATTTTTATATAAGGGTCTTCTCCTTCTGCTGAATCAGTTAGGGTTGTTTGATAATTATATTCGATTAGTCGATTCTCACTTACTAAGAAGGTACATTCCTCCTTCATTGTAATGGTATCGTTACCTAAATCTCCATCATAGCTATAGGAAAGCCCCATTGTATATTCAATGCCGTTTTCTTTTTCTACTCCATTAAAAGAGGTAATGCCGGTTTGAATGACGTATTGGCTTGTTATTAATGATGCTAAATAGGAAGCTAAATCTTCACTTAATTTTAAAGAAGATTCGTAACTTTTCTCACTTGCTAAAACATATTCGCCTGCAGCCAATCCTCCATTTTTTGCTTCTTCTTCTGTATCGACGACAAATTTCTTTGCTACGTAACTATTGCTTTCATTAGAAGAAAGGAAGGCAAAATAATACATTGGATATTCACCGACTATGGGTTTATTTTCTTCGTTAAGTTCACCGGTTTCGATTTTATCTATTTGATAAAGGCTGCGACCCGAAGCACTTTCTTCGGTTTTGGTGTTATTTTTAGAATCTTCTT
>DOQE01000014.1 GCA_003512585.1 Bacillota bacterium
GTGGAGAATTAGGCTATGTAATTTTGGTTGGCGAAGACGGTAATCCAGAAGCTATAGATCGTACCAAAGGATGTATTGCCGCCATGGATGAAATTGCAAAGCAAGGCAATTTCGTTGCTAAAGAATTAGAAAGAAAAACTTGTATTAACGAAGGCGGTTCCTGGAACGATACGGTTGCTAAAGAAACCGTAGAAACCTGGACAAAAAAATATAAAGGGAAACTAGATTTCATTATCTCTAATAACGATGGTATGGCTATAGCTGCTGCCAATGCTAGCGGATTAGCCAAAGGTACCCCCATTATTGGCTTTGATGCACTTTCGGCCGCTTGCGACATGATTAAAGAGGGAACCTTGGCTGGATCTGTTTCGCAAAATGGCGACGATCAAGCTTTGGCTACTGTTAGAGTCTTAACTAGCTTAGTTAAGAATTCCTCAACCGTCATTGATTCTAGTTACGGCGGGAAAGCCGAATTGAATTTGGAAGGTTTAAGCGAACATATCGTTCAAACTAAATTCGCGGCCGTTACTAAGCAAAATGCCGATAGTTTAAAGCCTGGTTCTTATGTCGATGTTGCGGAAGATAGTGCAATCAAGGGCAAGAAAATGCTAGTTGCTACTTATAATAACAATGACAACTTTATTAAGGAAACCTATAGGCAAGCTTTACCTGCATATGCAACAAAATTAGGTTATACGGTTGATGTTATAGAAGGGGATGGAATTGATGATGCAGTCTTGCAACAAAAAATACAAACCCAAATGAAAGTCACTCAATACGATTGCTTTGCCTTTAATATAATTACTCACGCGAACTGGGAATCATATCAAAGCCTAGTAGGCGATAAGCCATTGGTTTTCTTTAATCGTCAGCCAAAAACTAGCGATGATAAAAACGTTGCCGATTTATCTTCAAAAGAAAAGACATATTTTGTAGGTTCTGGCAGTGTTGGGCAAGGAGTTGCCCAAGGCCAAATCATAAAAGATTGGTTTAACGCACTCGAAAAGTAAATTTATAAAAATGAAAGTAGGGTGCTAGTTCACCCTACTTTTGTTGCTTTGCTAGGAGATAAAAGTATGAGCGGAAATATTTTAGAAATACAAGGACTCTCCAAATCATTTGGCAAAAACCATGTTTTAAAAAACATCAATCTATCTGTAAAAAGTGGAAGCGTTATGGGCCTAATGGGCGAAAATGGCGCTGGTAAGTCCACAATGATGAAGTGCCTTTTTGGAATTTATGCAAAAGACGATGGGGCGATTTTTCTTGATGGGCGTTCCGTTGAGTTTAATGATCCAAAAGATGCATTGGAAAATGGGGTAGCCATGGTTCACCAGGAATTGAACCAATGTTTGGATAGAACCGTTTTGGACAATATGTGGCTAGGTCGATACAAGACTAAGTTTGGGCTAGTCGATGAAAACTATATGCTTTATGAAACCAAAGGCCTTTTTTCGCGTTTAGGAATACAAGTGAACCCTAAACAAAAGATGAGGACAATGTCGGTTTCGCAAAGACAGATGGTAGAAATTGCCAAGGCCGTTTCTTATAATGCCAAAATCATTGTTTTGGATGAACCAACTTCTTCTTTGACCGAGCCGGAAGTAAAAAAACTCTTTAAAATTGTCAACGAATTAAAATCCAAAGGCGTTTCTTTTATTTATATTTCCCACAAAATGGATGAGGTTTTTCAAATTTGCGATGAAGTATCCGTGCTTCGCGACGGAGAAATGATCTTAACTAAATCCATAAAGGATACCGATATCAATGAACTAATTTCGGCTATGGTTGGAAGAAGTTTGACCCAAAGATTTCCTCCTGTTACCAATAACCCGGGGGAAGATGTACTTGAGATACAAAATCTCTCGACAATGTATGCCCCGTTTTTACGTGATATTTCTTTCTCTGTTAAAAAGGGAGAGATTTTTGGGATATATGGCTTAGTTGGAGCGGGTAGAAGCGAACTATTAGAAACTTTATTTGGCATGCGAACTATAAAAACAGGGAAAATTATCTATAACGGCAAGCAAATATTTATAAACTCGCCTAGTCAAGCTATGAAGTATAATTTTGCTTTTGTTACGGAAGAAAGGAAAGCCTCTGGCCTTTTCTTAAAAGGGAATCTAATTTTCAATACGACAATTACCAATCTAGATAAATACAAAACGTTTGGTATTTTGGACAATAAAAAGTTAACGGATGCCACGAATAGGGAAATTAAGCAAATGCATACTAAATGTATGGGGCCCAATGACCTTATTTCTTCCTTAAGTGGAGGCAATCAGCAAAAAATTATCATTGGAAAATGGCTAGAAAGAGATCCAGATCTCTTTTTGCTCGATGAACCTACTAGGGGAATCGATGTCGGGGCCAAATACGAGATTTACCAATTGATTATTAACCTTGCAAGAAAAGGGAAAACCTGCATTGTTGTCTCTAGCGAAATGCCAGAGATTCTAGGAATTACGAACCGTATTGCGGTAATGAGCAATTATCGTTTATCTGGCATTGTAAACACTAAAGAAACAAACCAAGAAGAGTTATTAAGGCTCTCCGCAAAATATTTATAGAGGCAAAAAAATGGAAAATACTATGGATACTCTTTCAGAAAAAGAATTACTTATAAAAATAAAGGAAAATCAAGATGAGATCGACAAATTAAGGCTAAACGGTGTCGAAAAGATCGAGATATTAAAAAATGAAATAAACAATATCAAAAGGAATTATCAGCTTGATAAAGAGACAAAAAGAAAACTAATTGAAAAAAATAAAGAAGAAATAAAAAAAGCCAAGATTGTTAAAAAAGAAAATGCAAAGGCTTTAAGCGATTTAAAAAAGAGCAGCATTCTTTTGATTCACCAAGGCTATTTTCCTCTTATTAAAGCAGAGAAAGAAAAAGAGAAGAAAAGAAATGAGGAAGGAAAGTCGAAATATCTAACTGCCTTGAAAAAATATAAGGATGAAAGAGATTCTTCTTTAATTGCCTTAAGAAAGGAATTTGAATCCAACTCCCTTCCTAAAGAAGGAAAAGAAAGAAAGGTGGAAAAGAAGAACAGGAAGTTGCGCCTAGAAGAAATCGGTTCCATTTATAGACAAAAATGTAACGATGCCAATATTGCTTATCGCGATGAAAAAGATGAAGGCAAAGAAGCAATTCATGCTTTATATTTAAGCAAGTACGCCGCCATAGAGAAGGCAAATAACAAAAAATTGCCCTTGCTATTTCTCCTTGAGCAAATAATAGAAGAAAAACAATATAGTTTTAATTTAAAATCCTTCTTCCTTAAAAATGGCTTGTATCTAACAATTCTTGTTTTAATGATTGCGGCAACTATCTATTATGCTGCCTTAGGAAACGGCTTCTTATTTAATGGCGACAATATCTTACTTATCCTTAATCAAGTTTCACCCAAGATTTTCTTAGCTTTAGGTGTAGCGGGTTTAATAGTTTTAGCAGGTACAGACTTAAGCATTGGTCGACTTGTTGGTATGTCTGCCGTCTTTACGGGAATGCTAGTTACGACAAGCGGAGAAACTTCGGTTACTTTCTTTGGCACCTCGCCAAGCTTTGCATCAATTCCTTTGGGGTTAAGGGTAGTGTTAGCTTTCTTACTCTCTATCGTTGCATGTTCGGCGATTTCTGGATTAGCAGGTTTTTTTACTGCTAAATTTAAAATGCATCCATTTATTTCCACTTTGGCTACTCAGCTTTTTACCTTTGGTATCATGGCTGGGGTTACTGGCAATTCCTTTACCGGTGCCCCAGATAAAGAAGTAACCGCGATTGTTTCAGGAAAAGGACTTGGGGATGGGGATTTCCCTATTATGATTATTTGGGCTGCCTTGGGCGTGCTTGTTATGTGGTTTATTTGGAACAAGACCAAGTTTGGCAAAAATATGTTCGCCGTCGGAGGAAATCCTGAAGCGGCCTCGGTATCTGGAATCAATGTATTTAAAGTAACGATGCTTGTGTTCATTCTTGCCGGTATTTATTACGGGATTGGCGGAAGCATTTATGGCATTTATACGGGAAATGTCAGGGCTCAAACAGGGCAAGGCATGGAAGCCGATGCCATTGCGGCTTGCGTTGTAGGCGGAGTTTCTTTCTCAGGCGGAGTTGGGAAAATAAGCGGCGTGGTTATTGGGGCCATTATTTTTCAAGCCATAGTCGTTGTCTTGCCAATGATTGGCATTACGGATGCTAACTATCAGCTTGCCATTAAAGGAATCATTATCCTTGCTGCCGTTACTCTTGACTGCGTTAAATACATTAAGAAAAAATAAAGGAATTAAGAGCCATCACTTAAAATGGCTCTTTTTTTGTACAAATGATTGAATTTTATTATGCGTTTTTGATACTTTTATTGGGTTTTTTATCTGGAGTAATTGGAAGCATTACGTATTTAAAGGGGATAAGGGGAGAAGGAAAAAGCTACCCACATTATGAATTAATTCTTTCTGGCATTCTTTTTGGATCGCTAGGGGTATTGCTAGTATTATTTTTATCTAAGGAAATAAAAGATGAAGATAGACTACATAATCATTCCGTTTTATTTTCTAATTTAGCCATGCTTTTGATTCAAGTTGGAATTCTTTTCTTGCTTTCTTACTTTAAGGTCATTGTTTTTTAATCTTTTAACTAGCTTATTCAAACAATATTTTGTAGTTCGACTATTTTAAGAGAAATTTCTTTATTCTCTTTAATTGTTAGTGCAATTTGATAATCATTATAAATTAACGCCTTAGATGAATATATGTCCCCATTAAATTGATAAATTCCAAGTTTAGAGGGGGCTGAATTTAGTTTTGCTTTAAGCCCGATTCCTATGCATTTAAGAAGGCTTTCTTTTAAGCACCAAGTCAAAAAGAAATCTTCTTTTCTTTGTATTTCCGCCTCTTCTTTTTTGCTTGATATATAAGGAATTAACATTTTGTTAAAATCTCTAATTTTTTCTATGTCTAGACCTAATTCAAATTTGTCTAAGGCCAGTCCGACAAATTCATTTGAATGGCTTAACGAAAAATTTTTTTCTTTTTTATATGGTTTTCCTTCCTTTGTATAAAAATAATCGCCTTTTCCTACGTATTTTTCGATTAAATAAGAACCGCCTATTGATAAATAATAATCTTCTTTTTTTATGTATCTATTGGCTTTTTCTATTCTGTTTTTTGGCAAAAAAGTGAGAATTTTATTTTCGTTAGTTTTTATTTTTTCTATGTTTAATAAATATATTGTTATTGTTTTTTTCATTTTTTAGGCGAGATTGTTTTTGTTTACTAAGGAAGGAAAAGGTCTTTTTTGTATCCTTTATTAGTTTAGCATGCCTCTTAATTGTTTAATAAAAGAAAAAAAGCACGGCAATTAGCCGTGCAAAATGGTCTTTATAGTTATTAGACTCCAGAATAAGATGAGAATCCTCCATCAATTGGAAGGACAACCCCGGTTATAAAGGAGGCAGCTTCTTCACTAGATAAGAATAAAGTTGCCCCGATTAATTCTTCTACTTCGCCAAATCTCCCCATGGGGGTATTGTTTAAGATTTTTCCTGTTCTAGCGGTTGGCGTACCATCTTTATTCCATAACAATTCT
>DOQE01000027.1 GCA_003512585.1 Bacillota bacterium
AAGGACAAAACAATGAAGAAGAGATCAATAAAATCGACTCCTTGATGAAAAATAGCGGGATTGAAATAGAAGAGAGAAAAGTAATTGCCTATGCTAAAGAAAAAGCCGAAAAAACCAATGAGCCTGCTGCCGCGATAGAATTAGATGATGGAACTATTATTACAGGAAGGAATTCCCCTCTTCTTCGCTGCAATAGCGCGTTGATTTTAAATGCATTAAAGCATTTGGCAGGTATTTCTGATTCGGTTACTTTATTGCCTAAAGCCATATTAGAGCCAATTTGCAAATTAAAAACCGAATCCTTAGGTGGGCATAATCCACGTCTTCATTTAGATGAAATTTTATTGGCTTTAGCTATATCTGCAGTTACTAATCCTTTAGCCGAGATGGCTTTAAAGCAACTTCCTAAGCTAAGGGGTTGCCAATCCCATAGTACGGTTATTCTTTCTGAAATGGATAATGGAACTCTAAGGAAATTGGGAATCGATCATACTTCCGATCCCATTTATGAAACAAAAAAACTCTTTCATGGCAAATAGACAATTAAAAAACACGTACCTTTTTTAAAAAAATTAAGATACGTGTTATTTTTATTAGGCTATTTCAGTTGCTACGGTTAATTGCGTATTGTCTTTATACGAATCTTTATCTTGTACTTGTTTTACTTTAACATCATTTCCATACAGGAAGTTAGCTTTTATGTCGGCATTTATTTTTACTTCGTTATTTACTGTATAGTATGAATCGGTAACGTTTGCAGTCGCCGTCCAATCAACTAATAAGCCAACGGAAGTAAACCCGGCTTCGGTGAAGGAAAGGTATAAGGAAGAAGTGCCTTCTATATTTGTGGAAGCAAGACTAGAATCGCTTCCTCCAAATGCTTGCAAAATCTTTTGTGGATCAAGGGTAAATACATAAGAATATGTCTCGTTTTGTCCTTTAATGAAATTTAGCGAGGAACAAAGATTATTGATCGAAGTTATCATTTCCGAATAATTGATTTCAATGGCTTCTTCGCCTTGCTCGATTTCATCTAGTTGGATTTTCTCCTTCATGCTAGTTGGAAGAGTGGTGGATGGGGCAATTGCCGTTATCAATTCGCGAATTCCATCTAAGTCGACATAAAAGTACCCGTCATCGATATAAGCTTTGCCGCTGAGGCTTCCCTTTTTATCGATGTTTGGGTTGGAATCCATTTCAACGCCTTCGACTTCTTGTTTTAGCGTAAAGTCTGCTGTTGCTTCCACGCTGGCATCGATTGCTTTAATGTCGGTTGTTTTGATATTTTTTATGCCACCTTCTAGATTAAGGTTTTTAATTTCGAATAAGGAAGAGGATGTCACTGTGCCGGTTGTATCGGAATAACTATATGTTTGGCTCATGTCGTTGGTAAGTTTGGCGGTACCGGTGACTTTAACTCCAATTGCTTCGACATTTTTCATGGCAGCGGAAGCTTTAGCAAAATGAGTTGTTATATCTTGCTCTTGAATGGTTTCTTCAGTGGGGATTGAGTTGGCTTCTCCTCCATTGCTATTGGAAGAGTTTGGGCCCATGCCGCAAGCCATCAAGACGATTGGAGCGGCAAATAGCATTAACAAATTTGTTNNGTTTTTTTCATTTTTTTCTCCTATTTGTTGACTATATTTTGCTTTAAATCAACCTAAAAAGAAATAAATATTTAATTTTATAAATACAAACAAAAAAACGCCATGTCCTATTAAGGATGGCGTTTTTTGAAATTATAGATTTTCAATTATTGTTTTAGCGACTTCCGGCATTGCATCGGTACCGACATTTTTAATGGTCCAGCCAAATATATATTGTAAGTTATTTGAAACATCTAGGCTCATTGTGAACGTCAGTTCTGTCTTTTCATTATTTAAAGCAAACGACATATTTGCGCCATCCATCGACCAACCTTGTGCGCCAAACCAGAAAGTGGTTATAAAGCCAAGGTTATAATTGACTAAGATAGTGCTAAACCCTTGCAATCCTGGCCAATATTCACCTAATCCATATTGGGCATCTGGTCCATAAAGATTATAACCATATGTTGTGGTTCCGTTTTCATCGACTGTTTTTTCATAGAAAGAAGCCATGCTCAACAAAGTCTTGCCATCTTCTTCAGGATCTAGTAATAAGGAACCAACGGTTAATATGGAACCATCTTGCCAAATGTCAGTTAGAGTAGCTTTGGTATCGGCTTCTGGGGCATTTAAAGTATCAACCCCATCGACAACAGTTCCTGAAGCACTATAGAAAACATTGTTTTTGGTTATCGATAAATCAATTGTTCCAGCGGCAGGAGTAGTCATTCCAACATCATAAATGGAATTTGCAGAAATTACTTTGTTATAAACGGCATTTTCGTTGACATAGGACACTGTTTCAAAAGTTGGGAGGACTTCCACGCCACCATCAAATTTGAATCCATCTGGGCAAGCGGCTGCTTTTCCATCGGCGTCAACCCATTTGGCACTGCCTTCTAGTGTATATTTTTTTGTGGTAGTGACGTTTGTTAAGAAAGTGGTGAGATCGCTAATGTCGATTTGATCTGGGATCGTGGGATTTTTTATCCAAGTCTCGACTGCTTTGATCGAAGTAGTTCCTACATCGGCAATTTGCAAGCCTAGACTTAGGGTTTGTCCGTTATAGTTTATGGCTTGGACAATTTGCCCTGAAGTATCTACAGGGAAGAAACTAGCAAAACTTTCATCGCTACCTAAAACAGCAACCAAACCACCGATTTCATTTTTAGTGGCTTGTTTTACTAAAGTATTGAAATAATAGTAGGAACCAGGGGCAACCCTATCATACCAAAGCGATAAAACGGTGTCATATTCCCCAACGGCTTCATCTTGTAACAAATAATACCCGGCAGGCTCGCCTTGAACAATGACTTCGGTAAATTTTGCCCCACCCATATAGCCATCGGAATTAAAGCTATCGTAGCCATATGCTTTTGGTGTACGGCCATAACCTTCTTTCATGGTTAATGTCGCTTTTTCTTCATCAAACATATTGTTGGTAATTGGCATTGTTAATTCAAACGGATAAGAATAATTATCGTTTGGATTTATAACGGCTCCAGTGAAGGTAGCTTCGGTCTCCGCATCGTTAACATTATCAAAATTGGCATAATAATTCTCGGTAACAAAGGATGTCCCCGTTATGGAATTGGCCACAATGAAGTTATTCCCAATCGAATCAATGAATCCATTGAATTTGGCTTTGTCTGGAGAAACTACATATCCTTCGATAGCACGTCTAGTGGCACCGGCTTTTAAAGTGACTAGGAAAGGTCCAAAGTCAACCCCAATGATTTTATGCCCCACAATTTCGACTGTATCTGATTCGGTAGTTAATGTCCATCTATTAACTTTGGTTACTGTTACATAATCATTCGTATCCAAATCTAGGGCATTATCTGTGCCAATTATGATTTCACTTGGCAATTCTTCGCTTATGATGACTTTGCCCTTGATGTCGGCTTCTGGATCGGTGATGGTAAGTTTTATTGTCAATGTTTGTCCATCGACCCTTGCAGTAATTTCAACTTCGCCTTCATTAACCCCGGTAACTAAGCCATTTTCATCGACTGTTGCGATTCCAGTATTTTTTGATTTCCAACTTATCTTGCCGGTTACATTTTCTACACTTAATTGGAGCGTTTGCCCGATATCAATGGATGTGAGACCGTCTTCCGATATGATGGCAGGTTTGGTATCTTCGGTTTTAGTATCGCTTGAAGTATCGTTTGAATTTATATCGCCTCCGCAAGAGACGGTTCCGATAACCCCTGCTCCAAGCAAGGCAACTACGGACAATGTTTTTAATAGCTTGTTTTTCATATTTCCTTCTTTCCGGCCAAACTTCTAACGAGCCTTGACCTTATAAGTAAATAACCTTAATTTGCTAAGGTTGCCCATATAACATATAGACAAAATAAAAACTTGCAATAGACTTTTATCATTTTTTTAAAAAAAGGCTCTAGCTTGGTTATCTAGAGCCTTTTGCTTATTTGTTGTTTACAAAATGAAGCGTTACGGTTGAATCTGTTTGACTAACGACTGAGAATGACCAGGCGTTTGTAGAAGCATCATTCCATTGCAAATCGTTTGGGAAGAAGTCTCTCATTTTGAAGTTAGAGTACATATTTCCTCCATAATAGCCTTCTTCTAATCCGGTTTCGTCTTTATATCTATATGAATCGTCTCCAAAGAGGTTTTTCATGTTTCCAAAGGAATTATAGTAGGTGGTAGAAGCGGTAGAGTTGACTCCGGAAGGATAAATGATTTGAAGTTCTCTATTTTCGGTTTGACTTCCTGTTACGGCATCTTTGGAACGGGATGGGGTATTATCGTGAACTCTTTTTGCCTCTGTTTCATAGGTTAGGTTATCCATATCTTTTGTTTCAGATGCTTTTGGAGTATCGGTATAGCCTACTACTCCACCTTCTTTTTTACCGGCACTAGTTAATTTGCCTTTGGTGGATTGGGCTCTAGCATCAACATGGAATACTTGGACACCAGGCTTTTCATAGGTTCCGCCATGACCATAGGCGTTGCTTCCGGTTGAAGAGGCTTGTTGCCATTCTGGATAGCCTGTTGAATCCATTTCGTTAACACCGGTGGGGGTATAATATTCAACGATTAGATATTCATCGTAAGGAGATCC
>DOQE01000056.1:0-5834 GCA_003512585.1 Bacillota bacterium
AAGACTATTAACATTATGCCGGGCAAAAGAATCAAATAGATAAGATTAGATAAAGGCTTTTTGTTTTTTCTTTCTAGCCCGATTACTGAAAGGAAAGACAAAGGAGGAATCAAACATTGAGGTAGATAATACAAATACCAAAGATAACGAGTAAAAACACTTTCTTCAAAACCAAATTCATACTTAACCATTCGGATTAGCAAATAAAAAAGCAAGAGAAAGCCAATACATAAAAGAATATTNNTTTGATTCAATGATTCTATTCTTAATAGAAATAATCCAAGAAATTATAAAATAATAGAAAATCAAATTAGAAGAAAAAGAACAAAAACTTTTCCAAAAAGGAGGAAGATAAGTATCGATATATTGGAAAAAACCTGCTAAAACAAATAAAAATACAATCGATATGCAAAATATTGTTCTCTTACTTTTTATATTCCAACTAAAAATCATTTACTTCTTTATTTTATATCCTTACGACAACGAAATTAAATATTCCTTTACCTATGAATAAAAATTCCCAATTAATAAATTAAATTAACTAGATTAAAATTAAAACATGGACATTATTTCTTATTTATCAATTAAACTAAATATTAACCAAAGCCAAGTAAAATCAACAATAAAAATGATTGAAGACGGGGCAACAATCCCTTTCATTGCAAGATATAAAAAAGAAGAAACAGGCAATCTTTCTGACATAACTTTAAGATTATTAGAAGAAGAAAGGGAAAAATACATTAAGCTAGACGAAAGAAAGCAAACCGTATTAAAAAGCATAAAAGAACAAAATAAATTAACAATAGAATTAGAAAAACAAATCGAAGAATGCGATAACCTTAATTTGCTAGAAACTATCTATAGGCCATATAAACCAAAGCGAAAGACAAGAGGCTCTATGGCTATAGAAAAAGGATTAAAGGAACTATCCGTCTACATCCTAAAGCAAAATGGTGATATAGACAGTTTAAATAAATTTGCCGCCTCTTTTATAAGCAAAGAAAAAGGTGTCAATAACATAGAAGAAGCCATTAACGGGGCAAAAGATATAATTGCCGAAGATATATCAGATACCCCAGCCTTTTACTTATTTGGTAAAAACTATATAAACAAAACAGGTAAAATCAAATCCAAGCAAACAAAAGAAGACATCACCAATAAATATGAAAATTACAATAATTTTGAAACGCCTATCTATAAAATAAAGTCCTACCAAGTTTTAGCCTTGCTTAGGGCAAAAAAAGAAAAGAAATTAACGTTTTCTTTTATTTATGATTCTTTAACGATTCAAAATGAAATAGCTAGAAAAACAATACGAAGAAAGGGCGATTTCTTTGAAAATATATTAAAAGAAGCAATCCAAGATTCTTACAAAAGATTAATGGGTCCATCCATAGAAAACGAAATATTGTCTGATTTATTTGCAAAAGCCCAAGATGCATCTTTATCTTTATTTTCTAAAAACTTAAGGCAACTACTTCTAGCTTCGCCTTTAAAAGATAAGCAAATATTAGGGTTTGATCCAGGATATAAAAACGGATGCAAATTGGCATTAATTAATAAAGAGGGGACCGTTTTAACTTCTTCAATTATTTTTCCAACCATAGGAAAAGAAAAAGAAGCCGAGGCTAAATTAAAGGAAATCTATGATAAATATGGATTCGATTATATTGCCTTAGGAAATGGAACTGCCAGTAGAGAAAGTGAGAAATTCTTAAATTCATTCTTGGAAAAAAATAATTTTAAAAACGTCAATATAACAATAGTTAATGAATCAGGCGCTTCCGTTTATAGCGCTTCCCCTATAGCCATAAAAGAATTTCCAAACATGGACATAGAAGAACGTTCATCCGTTTGTTTGGCTAGACGTTTATTAGATCCAATGGCAGAGTTAGTTAAAATACCTCCAGAAGCAATCGGGGTTGGACAATATCAACATGATTTAGATGAAAACAAATTAAAGCAAACATTAGAAGGGACTACCATAGATGCCGTAAATGAGGTAGGCGTGTATTTGAATACGGCATCAGCATCTTTACTAAAATACGTTTCTGGACTTAATGAAAAAATTGCCAATTCCATTGTTGCTTATAAAGAAGAAAATGGTCCTTTTATAGAAAGAAAAGACTTGCTAAAAGTAAAAGGATTTGGCGAAAAAACTTTTATATCAGCCGCTGGGTTTTTACGCATTAATAACGACAATCCATTAGAAAAAACAGCCGTCCACCCAAAAGATTATAAAGCTACGTTGGAATTGTTAAAAAGAATCGGGCTTTCTTTAAAAGAATTGGGAAGCGAAAAATCTAATTCAATACTGAATTCTAATTTAGACTTAGAAGCGTTATCAAAAGAATTAAATCTAGGCATATATACCTTAGCTGACATCATTGAAGAATTAAAAAAGCCAGGAAGAGACTTAAGAGAAAAAATCGATTCAGCTATCCTAGATAAAAAAGTCACAGATATTAAGGATTTAAGACTAGGCATGGAGCTAAACGGAACTATACGTAATCTATCTGACTTTGGGGCCTTTGTTGATATAGGCATTCATCAAGATGGCTTATTGCATATCTCGGAAATTTCAAATAGCTTTGTCAAACATCCAAGCGAAAAGCTTTATTTAGGCGAAATTGTAAAAGTAAAAGTAATTAAAATTGATTTGGAAAGAAAAAGAATTTCTTTGTCAATGAAACAAGTAAATAATTAATTATCACTTCTAGCAAATGCGTTTTTCATAAGCAAACTAGATTCATATAAGACGTTGTTAAGAGCTTTATCGGTTTCACTTTTAATTACTAAAGCAAGTTCTTCATTGGCCTTATTGAGTAAAGTTAAGTCGTTATTCTTTTTAAATAATTCGTCATATTTGTTAAGCAATCTATGGCAATTATTGAAGCAAGCGTTTTGATATCTTTCAATATGAATTGATGTTTTTTGGAAATGAGAATCCGCTAAAGCGGAAATTAATCTAGATGTCCAATAAAAATTAGATGTCGATACTTTTAAAGTCGTATTAGTTAAATAGGCAGGAGCTTTTTCGACATTGGCGTATATAGGCAAAGCAGCATTAAAGACATTAGAAGCAAAGCAAATCCATTCGATTGCCGCTATTTCAAAAGGAACATTGTTCCTAATTTCTAGCATAGCCAAAAACGAAGTCCTATTTACCCCAATGCTACGATACATATTCTTCTTATCGGAATTTATTTTTCCATAAGGATCGAACTCCGTTCCTTGATAATGGGAAGAGAGAATATATTTTACGTCTTCTATAGTAATTTTATGCTCAGGAATTAAACTCCAAGGCAAATCATCATCTTCCGGGGAATATTGTCTATTTTCCCCTTCCCATTTTATGCTTCTAGGGCAAAGAAATTTTCCCATATACCAAGCACGTGGAGTGTTGTAAATATGGTCTGAATCGTCATGACTGCCAAAAGCTAAACGGGGATTAAATTTCTCACCTTGATTGGTATTCAAATGATATTTATCGATGAATTCTTTTAAATCCAATGAGCACATATGGTTAATTTTATTTCCAAAGGCATCAATAAAATCAAATTCATCCATGCCAAATTGATTAGGCATAATAACGCAACGATCGTCAGGTACTCTTTTGGCAATATAATGATGGCCTCCTATTGTTTCTAGCCACCATATTTCATCTTTATCGCTAATTGCAATGCCGTTAGGCTCATATGTACCATATTGTTCTAACAAAGAAGCAAGTCTAATTACCCCTTCTCTAGCGGAACTAATGTAAGGAAGAACTAGGCTAATTAAATCTTCTTCCCCTATACCCCCTATGATTTCTTTTCCGTTTTCCTTATGAAGTTCTACATAAGGATCGGCACCTAAAACCCTTGGATTGCTAGTAATGGTTTCTGTAGCAGACATGGCAACGTTTTTCTCATTAATGCCGGCCGCACCCCAAACTCCTTCTTTTTTATCGACGTTTGGCATTAAAGTATATCTATACGAAAAGGAAGGCAAAGGAATTGAAACATGGCTGATTTTAGATTTATAAACACCAACCTGGGCGTTTCTTTTTATAATTGAAAGCTTTTTTACGTGGAAATGCCCGCTAGGCGAATCATCGTTCCTGGCTACTATGGTCGAACCATTATTCGAAGCATTTTTTCCTACTAATATTGTTGTACAGGGCATAAACAAATCTCCTTGAAAAGATTATATATCTAATTCGTTTAAAAATACTTGTTTAATTTAATTAACTAATTTTCAATTAGGATTTAATAACAAGAATTAACGATAAACAAATAACAAAAACACCTTCGAAAACCCTTATTATAGAAGGAGTGATTTTTTGAATTTCGTCCATATTCTCACCTACCCCTAAAATATAAGTTCCAAATGAAGGGTATGAAATATTTAAAAAAACACAAAGAGCACATAAAGCAATAGACAAAAATGTCAAAAAAATACCGAAATCTAAACCTTTTTTGAAAAATGTCCCAAAGATTAAAATTAATGAACCGATGGTAAAGGAGGTAACAACTCCATAACCACTTCTTTTAAAAGCCAAAGAATAAATCGAAGTCAGTTCCCAACAATCCCCATTAAAAAGCAAAACAGTTTTTACTTTAGAAAATGGGATTGCAATTATAAAAAACAAAATATAATTTATTAAAATAAGCAAAAAATAGAAAAATATTTTTCCGATGATAAAACTATTTTTATGAATAGAAGAAGGAATAACGTTTTTATATGAATTCTTGGATTCACTAGAAAAAAACAAACACCATGCAGGATATAGACACAAAATGCAAAATAAAAAGGGGATAAAAGAAATAAACTTTAGTAAAAAAGAAGAAGAAGCACTTAGCTCATAACCCATTAACCCTTTTTTGTCAAACGCATAAAATGATTCTGGATTAATTTTATTTTCAAAAAGTAATGAAAAATACTGGTAATTTTCTAAACACACAACATCATTAGTTTCTTGGTACGTTTTTAAATTATCGGCCATTTTTTGCTCGCATAGATTCATAAAATCAGAACCGCCATAGGTTGGAACCATAGAAAAAACATTGCTTAGTAGCAAACACAATAGCAAAGAAAAGATAAATGAATTAATTATGAAAGCAAAAAAGCTAGAATCGTAAAACATTCTTTTAAACGAATAAATAAAGCTTCTTTTTATTTCATTTTTATACATCGATTCTTTCATATCTCCCTTTAATAAAAATTAACAAAAGCAAAGAAATAGCAAAATAGACTCCTAAATCTATATAAAAGTTAGCACTTGTTCCAAAACTAAGCAAAAGAAGAGGTCCTGAAAATGGCAAAAATGTCCTAAAAACGATAGATTCAAATTCTAAAATACAACTAAATCGCAATTATTAGATTTTTCATTTTCGCAACAAAATATAAATTTTTTTAGAAAAATATAATCTACCGCTTTTGGATCAATGGATTTTTATTAAAAAGAATATTTATTTCTCTTTTTCAAAAATCAGCAAGCAAACCATCCCTGGACCAGCACTGAAGTTTTCTAGTTTAGCTGTATGCAATTTCCATCCATCTCTAGAATATTGGTTTAAAACATTTTGAATGTCTTCGTTAAAGCCTTTATAAGAAGCTACAAGTGGATTTGCGGTTTTTACGCAAACACTTTTATATTCATATGCCATAATTACACCCTCTATTAACTAAACTATATCACAAATGTTTGCCTCTAAAATAAAAAAAGCCAACAAGGCCGATTTAATGTTACGATTTTATCAATATCAATTTTTGAAATTGGCGGAGGCGCAGAGATTCGAACTCTGGCTGGAGTGTTACCCCACTATCGGTTTTCAAGACCGACCCCTTCA
>DOQE01000056.1:5907-6040 GCA_003512585.1 Bacillota bacterium
CTCTAACCAACTGAGCTAATGGACCATCTACCCACAAGGGGCTGTCATATTATACAGCGATTATTCAACTTATAAAGCAGTTTTTTAAATTCCGTTTATTAAATTTTATAAACCGTAAGGTGACAGATTAATC
>DOQE01000144.1 GCA_003512585.1 Bacillota bacterium
CACTTTCGAATTTTTTCTCCTCTATTTCTTTTTTTACTTCTAAGGCAGAGATAGCTACTTTTTCCTCGCTTTTAGAAGAAAAATTAAGGCAAATAAGGTGATAAAACGGAGGGTATTTGCCTATCATTCTAGCTTCTTTTTCTTTTCTATAAAAAGAAGAATAGTCTTGCTTTGCGCCTAGACTAATCGCGTAATTTGTAGGATTGTAGGTTTGAATTAAAGCTTCTCCTTTTTTATCACCCCTACCAGCTCTTCCGCAAACTTGAGCAATTAAATTAAAAGTATCTTCGCTTGAAGTAAAAGAAGGCAGGGATAGCCCTATATCCGCTAGCATGACACCAACTAAGGTAACATTAGGAAAATCATGCCCTTTTGCAATCATCTGAGTTCCAACTAGGCAATCGAATTCCCCATTTTTAAACTCTTCTAACGTTTTGTTCAAATTGCCTTTAATCTTGGTTATATCCGTATCAAGCCTAGCGATTTTAATGCTAGGAAAGAGTTCATAAAGAACTTTTTCTACCCTTTCTGTTCCAAAACCAACGCGCCTAATCTTGCTTGATCCGCAATTAGGACAAGAATCCGGATAATTTATAACATAGCCGCAATGATGGCACTTGAGCATGGAATCGCTTTTATGATAAACAAGGTTGCAATGACAATTTGGACAAGTAAAAACATAATTGCAATCCGCACAAGTTAAATAAGAAGAATAACCCCGTTTATTAATTAGAAGCATTATTTGCTCTTTTTTAGCTAACCTATCTTTTATTTTTTCAATAAGGACTTTTGAGAAGATAGGATAACCTGGTTGCAATACTCCCGTTTTAGATAAATCTATTATCGAAACACTAGGCAAGGGTAAAGAATTGAACCTATTTTTCAATTCGAAATAGCCATATATTCCTTTTTCGGCTCTAGCCCTTGTTTCTAGATTTGGAGTAGCTGAGCCTAAAACTACTTTAGCTCCAGTTTGCTTGGCTCTAAAAAAAGCAACCGTTTTAGCCGAATAATAAGGCTTGCTATCTTGCTTATATGAAGACACGTGTTCTTCATCTAATATAATTAGACCCAAATTTGAAATTGGGGCAAATATAGCGCTTCTAGCCCCGACAACAATATTGGCCTTTCCATTTTTTATTCGCCTATATTCATCATATTTTTCTCCTGGGGTCAAGCCGCTATGAAGAATAGCTACCCCTTCGCCAAACCGGCTTTTAAAATAATTAACCATCCTTGGGGTCAATGAAATTTCGGGAACTAGCATAATGACCCCTTTATTTTCTTTTAAATATAAAGAAGATAACTGCAAATATACTTCCGTTTTCCCGCTTCCTGTTACTCCTTGAAGCAAATTGACTTCTTTACTTGAAGCAAATATGCCTTGCATGGCTTTTTCTTGCTCATAATTTAAAATAGGGGGCAAACTAGGGGTAATTTCCACTTCTTTTAAACGTCTTTTTTCTTTTAATTTAATACCAAAAATCTCTTTTTTAATCAAAGTTTCGACAATAGAAAAAGAGCCAGCTTCTTTTTTCAATACTTCTTCATTGCTTTTAACAAGCCTAAAACATTCAAGTTGCTTAGGCGTGAGCCCTTCTTCATTATCGTTTTTTATATATACATATTTGTCATAGGCAATTTTAGGAGCTTTTAAGGAAGAAAGTGATGGCTTTAAAGAAGGAGGCAACATGGCCTTTAAAATCGATATAAGCGGACATAAATAATAAGAAGCACAACTTGAGGCAAGAGTAAGCAGTTCATCATTTAAAAGAGGTTCCTTATCAATTAAGAAAATAATGTAGGAATGAATAAAACCAGTTTGAGAATCAAGTTCTTCCTTGCTTAGATTAGTCTTAGAAATAGACATAACAAAGCCAATGGTTTTATCTTGCTTTCCAAAACTCACCAAAACCCTACTAAGGGGTTTTATATCTAAATCGTCACTAGCAAGATATTCAAAAGTCTTCGACAAAGAATAAACACTATGTTCTATAAAGACGCTCAATACCTGCATGAAACCCATTATAACAAAAATAAACGACTTGGAAGGTCGTTTATTATTTGTTCATCTCATTTCTTATAATCGAAGCAATTTTATTCGCGGCATTTTCAACCACGTCATTGCAAACTTGATATTTATAAAACTTAGCCATATCAAGTTCTTTTCTTGCCTTATCAAGCCTTTTTTCAATAACTTCTTCAGTTTCGGTCGACCTGCCTCTAATTCTTTCTTCTAAGGAAGACAAAGAAGGAGGCAAAAGAAAAATAGAAACGCAATCTTTCATCTTTTTTAAGATAGTCAACGTCCCTTGAACATCAATTTCAAGAAGAACGTTTTTGCCTTCCTCAAGCTGCCTTTCTACTTTGTCTTTGGGAGTGCCATAATAATTGCCAACAAATTCGGCATGTTCTTGAAGGTTTCCTCTTTCTAAGTTAGAAAGGAACTCTTCTTTGCTAACGAAATAATAATCCTTGCCCTCTACTTCGTGGGGACGTTTATTTCTAGTTGTCATCGAAACACTATAAAATAGATTTAAAGAAGGATCTTTCATAAGCAATTCGCGGACAGTTCCCTTACCAACTCCAGATGGCCCAGAAAGAATAATCAATAAACCTTTTTTCATAATATTAGGGAAAATTTTAGCAATACGAGCTATTTATTTCAACTCTTAAACGATAAGGGTATACTTATTTAGTATGTACCCGCGTCTAAATGAGTTTGATAGTTTCACCTCTAAATTAAAAGAAAGACTAATAGGAAAGAAAATAAACCACCTGCGTCTTTCTTCAAATGGTACATTTTCTTATTCCCTTAATAACAAAAATAGATTAGTTATTTCCTTAGATAAACAAAATCCGTGTATTTATATAGGCAATTCTGCCTTGCCTTATCTAGAGTCAACTTCCTCTTTGTTTTTCTATATGAGAAAAAATATCTCCGAAGGGATAATAAAGAATATAAATAGAATCAATGACGACAGAATTTTAGAAATAGAAATAGAAAATTTAAACGCCATATATCAAAAAATTACTTTTTTTCTGGTATTAGAACTCTTGCCCAATAAAGGGAACTTAATAATTTTAGATAGCAATAAAAAAATAATAATGGCATTGAACCCTTCTACATTGGATTCATCTAGAATTCTAACTCACGGGGCAACTTATTGCCCTCCTTTATTAAATATTCAGCTAAACGAAACAAATGATTTCGACATAGATTCCTTTTTTTCTTTTTGCCTAGAAGAGGAAGAAAAAGAGGAAGAAAAATTATTGTTAAAGCAATATGCACCGAAAATCAAAGAATTAAAGAATAAAAAAAGGGGATTAGAAAGAAAAATTAACGCCATAGAAATTGATATAGCAAAAGCCAAAGAACATATTAATGACGGAGAAATAGGGAACTATATATTTGTAAATTTAGATAATATCCATCTAGAAGAAGGCTTTTTTTCTTATTATGGCAAAAAGATTGAATTAGACAAAAAGAAAAGCTTAACAAAAAATGCTCAAAAATTCTTTTTGCAGCAAAAAAAAGCCAAATCTACAATTGAAAATGGAAAAGAAAATTTAGATAAAGCCATTAAGGAATTAAATGAATTAGACGCGTTGCTCTCTTTTTTATCTTCCCTTAACGCCGAAAGGCTATCTTTATTTTTTAAAGAAGAGAAAAAAGAAGGTTCCAAGGAAGAGAAAATTGTCTCTTTTTCCATATATCCTTACTTAGTAAAAGAAGGCAATACAAAATTTGCTTTTGGTCATAGCGATAAAAGCAATGATTTTTTAACATTCATCTATTGAAACAACAAAGAGTATACGTGGATGCATGTAAAGAATAATCACGGAGCTCATTTATTAATTGAAAAAGCAAATCCAAGCAAAGAAGAATTGCAATTAGGATGTGAATTGACTCTTCTTGCCTCTAAATTAGATTTTGGCGAAGTTATAGTTTGTAAAAGAAAAGAAATAAAAAAAGGCAATAAGATAGGAGAAGTAAAACTAGGCCATTATGAATCTTTTTACATAAGAAGAATTTCTAAAAAAGGAAAAGAACTATTTTTAAGTAAGAAAAAAGGTTTATGAATTATCATCAAATTGCCGAAATCATAAAAGAAGAAGATGCGAACTTTGAAAAGATAAATATCGGAACTAGCAATGATATTTTTCATTCTCAAAAAAGCTTAATAAGAATTAAAAAAGAAAATGAAACCGACAAAGATTTCAATACACCTCAAAACGAGATAAACCTTTATAAAAGCTTAAATAATCTAGATTGCATCCCGAAAATTCTTTTTTTTGATAAAGAAGGGAACAAAGCGGAAGAATATATAAAGGGGACTCTTTTTAATAAAGAAGAGAAAAAAGATATATTTCTATTAGCTAACTCTATAAAAAAGCTACACGCCTCCCCCATTTTTGACAATACTCCGAATTTTAGA
>DOQE01000080.1:0-916 GCA_003512585.1 Bacillota bacterium
TGATTTAAACTTAATTGATGAAAAATTAATAAAAGAAAAAGGAAATAATATTTATATAGAATCGGGTAGTGAGTTTGTTTTTAAAAATGGACTTATTTTAAAAAACATTAATCAAAATGAAGTAGTTCGTATTACTTCTTTTGGTGAAGGCGATAAGCCTAGGTTAATCGGAGATAGCTCAGCTTCTAATGTTTTGAGTTTAGAAAATTGTTCGAATATCAAAATCTCAAATTTAGAAATTTATAATAAAGAAAATAAGAGTGAAAACGATAGACGTGGTATTTATATTCATGTTCTTAAAGATAGCAAAGTAAGCAATGTTACTATCTCTAATTGTTATATTCATAATATTTTAGGGTATTCAAATACTTCTACTTCAATTTCTGATTCTAAAATGAAAAGGACTGGGGGAATTTTTGTAGAAGGCGAAGCCGGTTCTTCTATAGATGGCTTAAATATTATCGATAACGAAATATTTAATGTCGGGAATGTTGGTATTGCTTCTAGAACAAATCAAAAATATGATGGAGCAGAATCTAATCCATATCATTCTGATTTTGAAAAAACTTCTTTTAAAAATGTAGTTGTAGCCTCTAATTTGATACATGGGGTCGCTAAAAATGCAATTTTCTTAAGAAATCTATTTGGCGGTGTAGTGGAACGGAATGTTGTCTATGATACTTCCATTAAATGTGTTGATGGGGGTAATTCAATCGTAACGGCTAGGGTTAAAAATACCATTATTCAATATAACGAGGGTTATAAAAACGGTAATAACACCTCGACAAAAGACGGTGCGATGCTTGATGCTGATTTATATTCAGTCGATACCATTTGGCAATATAACTATAGCCATGAGAATGCTTTCGGATTGTTTATAAATTGCACGAATAAAAACGACAATGTGACCGTTAGG
>DOQE01000080.1:930-2506 GCA_003512585.1 Bacillota bacterium
ATTTGTCCATAAGCGATATGGGTAACAGGGGGATTATTTGCCTAAATTATGCTTTCAATAAAATAGATATCTATAACAACACCATCATAAGCGGAGTCGGATCAGGTTTAGGCTTGGAAAAAGGGTTGGTTTTATTCGAAGCTAGTGAAAATGCTAATGGGCAATCAAATATTTTTAATAATATCTTTTATTGTAGGAGCAAGAACGCAAAAACTAGTATTCGTTCTTCTTTAAAAGAAGTTAGCTTTTATTGCAATGCAGTTTTTGATTCAAACGGAGAATATAAAGATCCTTCTTTAAATAAGCTTATCCCTGACATTGATTCTCACCCCTTAATAAAAGAATCTGATCCGAATTTTGTAAATAACGATTATTCCGATTTAAGCGGATATGATCAAGCAGTAAAAAAATTCGCCCCAATCCGAAATAAAAATTATAAGGCCTACGCTTATCCAATAAGCAATAAATTCGTCGATATATTAGGCAACTCCTATTCGAAAACCATTGGTTGCTATTTTTTACATTAGTTTGCAATATTTGTTATAAAATATTTACTATTTTTTCTCTTCTTCCAACTAATTAAATTTATTTTGGTTTTAATTAGGAAGAATATTCAAAATGAAAATTTTTAACAAATTGTCTTTATTTGCCTTGCCTTTGATAGTTTTAGCAGGTACAACCGTTGCTAGTTTCTCCAAAACTGCAAATAACGTTAGTGCAGAAGGTGAAGCTTCCCCTATCTGTAAGTACGTGAAAGTTGCCTATACAACTTCAAATTATTCTGGCGAATATACGATTGGGCTTGAAGATAGTGGAAACGTTCGTTTGTGGAATGGAAATGTTGGCAATGGGAATTTTATTACTTTAGCAATTAATGATTCTATTGTAGAAGACAGTACCGGGATTGCTAATTTTAATATTGAAAAAAGCACGGAAGGGTATTTGTTTAAAGCGGTTGGCGGAACAAATAATGGGAAATATTTGGCTTTTGATTCAAACGAAAAGCATCCCGAGGTTTCTTTTGATGATACGGGCGTTGAACTAAACCTTAGATACGATTCTAGCAATCCTAGCACAAAAATAACTACTAATGTAGAAAGCAATGGCAATTATTACCAGCTTAAATATTGCAAATATAAAGAGGATGCCAAGTCTAGATTTAGATTTATTTTATCGACGGGTCTAGGTAAAAATAGCGATAAGCAAATTCAACTATATAAGAAAATAACTGCCACAACCGCAGAAGAATGGAAAAATGAATTCTTGGATGCAACTAGCGGCACTTGCGATCCGAATGGCCAAAAACCAAATCAGCTTTCATCTATTTGGAGAGTTTCAAAAGCCTCTTTCGAAAATCTGCCAATAGAAGAACAAGAAAAACTTTCTTCGACTAACGTTGATGAAGCTTTTATGGAAGCCATCGAAAGGTATGAATATATTGTTAGGACTTATAGCATAGATACCATTCCAGATTTTATAGGTCGTGGCATTTCTATTAACGCTAACATGTCGTTATTTAAACAAAATAGTTCCAACAATAATGTTCTTATTCTATCTTTTGGGGCTGTAGGGGTCG
>DOQE01000001.1 GCA_003512585.1 Bacillota bacterium
TTGACAAAGAATTTTTTTTTGAATAAATAGCCCCTAAGTCATTGCCTCCATAAAAAAATTCTTTGTCAAAATCAGGAAAATCAGTAGCCTCACTAACATCAAGAGGAACTCGCCCACAGGTAGAAAAAGATAAAAAATAAGAATGTCCCAATTCAATATTAAAAGGTAAAAGAAATTCTAATAACGCAATAGAAGGCAATGAAGAAATTTTTGGCTTGTCTAATTTTATTTCCTCTTTGTCGTCGATAATTAAATAGACATTTTCATAATCAAAAAAAATAGAAGAAAAGATAGAAACCCTAATTAAATTTGGCTCGATTAATTTGGCGTTAACGTAAGTATCTTTCATTGCCTAACCAGCGTAAAAAGTAGTTTCAGATTGACTCAAGGAGCCAGGATTGCTTGAAGAAGAAGGCTTTTCCTCGCTATGCTTAATAACAGGACACCCTCTAGATGTTGTTGGGGCATCCCCGTTTTTAGCAACAATGCCTTCGGCTTGCAATCTAGAGAAAATTTTACCAGCCCTAGGAAAACCAACGCCATAATCTCTTTGAATTTGAGAAATAGAAGTATATTCTCTTGCCATAACAGCACTTTTAATCATTTGATACTTTTCTTCTTGAGAAGCCGCTTTTAATTCAGCGGTTGAAGGCACATAGCCTTCGCCATTATTTTCAATTGGAGACTCTGTATCGGTTAAATCAAGGAAAGTGTCATTATAAGCGACTTTTTGTTGACCACGAATATAATCGGCAACGGCCATTATTTCTTTATTTTCAACTAAAGGACATTGACAGCGTACAAAATCCTTTTTAGCAATCAAAGTGCAATCGACAAGCATATCGCCTCTACCGGCCAAATCTTCTGCTCCGCCTTGGCCTAAAATCGTTCCCGAATCAATTGCATTAGCCATAGATAAAGCAACCCTAACAGGCAAATTCGATTTAATGGTACCGGTAATGATTTTAACGTCAGGGCGTTGGGTGGCAATAAACAAATGAATACCGGCAGCCCTAGCTTTTTGAGCTAAACGCAAAATATATTCAGAAATAGATTTTTCAGCATCTACTAGATCGGCATATTCATCAACAAAGACAACAATAAATGGCATTTTTTCTAGATTTTTACTAGATGCATATTCATCGTTATATTCTCTAATTCCAGAAACGCAAGCTTCTTCAAAAACCGTGTAGCGCCTGTCCATTTCATCACACAATTTTTTAAGACAGACTTTCGCTTCTCCGGCTTGCTTAATAATTGGGCAAAGCAAATGAGGCAAATCCCTATATTTAGAAAGCTCGACTCTTTTAGGATCGACTAAGACTAATTTTAAATCCTCAGGACGATTACGCATTATCAAAGACATGATGACCGAATGCATATAAATGGATTTCCCTGAACCTGTGGTACCTGCGACAAGCATATGAGGGAATTTAGACATATCCGCAGAGATGACCTTCCCTTCGATATTGACTCCAAACGGGATATATAGATTTTTATCAGCTCCGTTCGGTAGCCCGTCTAATACTTCTTTAAAAGGAACAATCCTGGTGTTCTTGTTGGCGATTTCTATAGCCGAAGTTTTCTTTCCAGGGACCATTTCCACAAATCTAGTGGGAACGCCACCGAGTTTTATGCCGACATCAGTCATAACTTTTCCTAGTCCAGAAACAGAAAAATTATCATTGCATAAGACGTCATATCGAGTAACGGACGGACCAATTGTATAAGAAACAACGCTCGCGCCAACATTTAAGTTAGCAAAAACCGTATTGATGGCTTCGCAATTTTCTTGACATTCCTTATCCATTTCTTCTTTGTTAGTTGATTCTGGATAAGTTTGAAGTAAACTATCGGTAGGAAAAACATAAGAAGGACGCGGTTTGGCTTTTGGCATATTGGGATTCTCTTCGATTGTATTGTTTTTGGCTGGATCAGGCGAGACTTCAACCACTTCTTCCTTAGCAAAAGAAGAAGAAGTTATTATAGGGGTATCTTCGATTTTATTTTCCTCTTTTCCCATTAAAGGATTAGGAACAACTTTACTCTCGCTTTCTTTAAAGGAATTATTTTCTTCTTCTTTTTTCTCCGTTATAGTAATTTCAACTTCGTTTGTTGGTTCAAGATTATCCTCTTTCAAAGAGGGCAAAGGCGTTGTTTCGACTTTGACCAAACCAATATCTTCTTTATCTTCTTTTGGAGAAGTTTCTTTAATGAAAGGAAGTGTTGAGTTGCTAAATGAAGAAGGGTTTTGATCATCTTCGATACGAGATATGTTATTAGAAGAAGGAACGCTTTCGATGATTATATGCTCTTCTTTTAAAGGACCTTCTTTGCCTTTATTGTCTTCGTTAGGCAAAGAAGAGGGAGAAAAAATAGCTTCCCTTAGGCCGGATCTACCAATTGAATTTTGTGAATATAAAGAAGGATTTGGATTTGGAACTTCCTTAGGCCCGACATCATTTAAAGAAGACGGATTAGAAATATGAGTTTGGTTTCTGGAAGGCAAAGGGGCATTTCCAGCGGGTTCAAAGACAAAGGAAGATAAAGGATTGCTCTTTTCTTCGCTTTTTAAAAAGAAACTATCATCAACTTCTTCAGGGGCAAAAATAGAGGTTGGTTCAGTTTTGTCTTCGCTTCCATCATTAAACTCAAAAACCTATTTATCGTTGGCAAAAGAATCAACTTTATCAATTTTCTTTTCTTTTCTTGCTTTTCTAATAACCGATTTGGCCTTTAAATTTTTAAATTGTTTTTCAATAGGAACAATAAAGGCTATACATATAGACAAAATAGCCAAAATAGAACAAAAAACAATTCCAAGCCAAGTCCCAACGGATTCAACGAATAGGCCATTAAAAAAATAGCCGACAATCCCACCGCCAGAAGAAAAATCAAAAGAATTCTTTAAGCTTGAAGAATCGCTTGATAAATAAGTAAAAAAAGGCGATAAAGAAGAATATGAACACATCTCTATGTTATAAATTAGGCTAAACAAAGAGCAAAGAAAAAACAAAGATAAGAAAAAGGCGATAACAAAATGAGGCTTTATCTTGAATAAGGGAGAAAGAAAAAGAACATAAATGCCTAAAAATATCAAAAAAAGGCAAATCCATACATGCCCTATCATCCCAAACAAGGAAATAAAAGGATAGCCAAGCGGAAAAAGATGAGTGCCTGGAGATAGCAATAGAAGAAGAGAAACCAAAAGAAGCAATAAGCCAAACGCTTTCTTTAATTTGTAATTATAATCGATGTTTTTTTTACTAGATTCAGCCATGTTTTTATTTTAATAAAAAACAATTAAATATAAAGGGGGGTCAAATTAAATTTCCACAATTAAAGGGATGACCATAGGTTCTTTACCTGTAGTCCTTCTAATGGTCCTTAGACATTTTTCGTAGACATTTTGCTTCATTTCATCCGAATTGTAATAAGATTTTTCCAAAAATTCGGAAATGGTTGCTAAAAAGACTTTAGAAATTTCTCTTGCTACGACATCTGCTTCCCTAGCAAAAAGGAATCCTCTCATCTGAATATCCGGTCCAGCAATAATCTTTTTTGCCTTTTTATCAATGGTAAGCGCCAACAAAACAACGCCTTCGGCTAATTTTGAACGATCCTCGAGGACTTGCTTTGAAACATCGCCCACCCCTTCTCCATCAATAAGCAAATCGCCATGAGTCAGGGCATCGTAAGTCATCTTGGCCGATAAATTATCTATAGTTACGCAACACCCATTTTCCATAACGAAAACATTTTGGTGATTCAAATTAACGCCCATTGATAAGGCTAGCATGCCATTATGCAATAAATCTTTATAAAAGCCGCGGATGGGAACGTAATATTTAGGCTTTAATAAAGAAACCATCATTTTTAAGTCCTCTTCGGAAGCATGCATCCTTAAGAAAGTCTTTTTAGAAATCAAGCTAACATGGCACCCGGAACGGAAGAGTTCGTCGGCAGCATCTGTATATTCTATTTCTGAATTATCATCGCTCATGGAAGCGATGATAAAAGTATCCGTGCTCTTTAGCCTTATACGCTTATCTTCGTTTTGTCCTGAAGCCAATAAGGCGATTTTTCTAAATAACCTAGAGCCAAAGCCCATCATTAAGACAACAGTATCTTGGTCACGAAGACGTAAAATATCATCTAAAGAAGCAAAATTATCCCTAGGAATCATAAGTTCGCCACAACCTTGCAATGTTTTTAAAATCGAAGCAGCGGCTTCATCATAGCAAACAATCTTTTTCTTATTGGCTATAGCTAGGGCAATTAATTCGGAAACGTTATACAAATCATTGGAGAAAATAGAAATAAAAACTCTACCCTCGGCATTTTTTATCATTTCCTCAATATGAGGTGTAAGTTTATATAAAGGAGCGGTATAGCCAGGCCTTCCGGCATAAATAGATTCAGAAAGCAAGGCCAAAGTAGGTCTTTCGGCAATCTTTGCCAAGGCATTAAAATCGTTTAAATAGGAAGAAGAGGCAGCATTTTCGACAACAAAATCACTGATAAAGACAATGTTGCCTTGGGAAGTAGAAATTGAAATGCCACTGCTTCCTGCAATATTATGCGCCGTATGGAAAAAACTAATTTCCCTGCCGGCCACTTTGAAATTTGAAGTAGGTTCGACAACGCGCAAATCGTATTGTATTGTATCTTTTTTTACGTGCTCGCTAAACATTTTTAGCATAGACAAAGTAACTTTTGAACCATAGACTGGAGCCGGTGCCTGTGGATAAATAAAAGGCAATGCACCGATTACATCATCATGGCCATGGGTCAAAAAATAAGCCTTGATGCGGTTTTTATTTTCGATTAGA
>DOQE01000013.1 GCA_003512585.1 Bacillota bacterium
TAAATTCATTCCCTTAACGCCAGAGGCGGTTCTACCCATATCACGTACTTCGTTTTCTTCAAAGGAAACAAGTTTTCCATTATCAGAAGCAAGAGAGACGATTGCGGTACCGTCAGTGCGTTTAACATCAAATAAGTCATCGCCTTCTTTTAACGTAACGGCAATCTTGCCATTACTATGTATGGATTCAAAGGCCTTAAGAGTTGTTCTTTTTACAATGCCGTTTTCAGAAATAAACAAGAGGTAATTATTCTCAGGATAATCATCGCAAGGCACTATGGATACAACTTTTTCCTCCTTATCTAAATTAAGGAAATTTTGAGCCGGCATACCTTTTCCGATTCTTCCGGAATCAGGAATTTGATATCCGCGCAAGCGATACACTTTGCCTAAAGTCGTAAAGAATAAAATGTCGGTATGGGTTTTTGTATGTTTGATTAATTTAACAATATCTCCACCTACCGTCTTCATTCCGGTTATCCCTCTTCCACCACGGTGTTGAGCGGAGAACGTGTCGTCATCAACGCGCTTTATATAACCGTTTTTAGTTAAGGCAACAATGATGTTCTTTTGAGGTATCAAATCTTCATTTTCAATATCAGCTGCCGCATCTGAAATTTCGGTCAAGCGGGCATCCCCGAATTTACCTTTAATTTCTAGCAATTCTTTTATCATCAAATCAACAATGTTTTCTCTAGCGGATAAGAGTCTGTTGTATTCAGCAATATTTGTTTCAAGAGCAGCCTTTTCTGCAAGCAGTTTATCTTGCTCCATGCCTTGTAAACGACGTAACGTCATCGCTAAAATCGCATCGCATTGAGACTTGGAAAGATTAAATCTATCATTCAATCTCTTTGTTGATTCTTCATCGTCTTTAGAGTCACGGATTATATGAATGACTTCATCAATGTTATCGTGAGCAAGTATTAGGCCTTCAACAATATGGAGTCTATCGGAATCTCTTTTTAGTAAGAATTTTGTTCTTCTAGTCAAAACATTAACTTGAAAGTTGACATAATCTTTTAAAAGAGAGTCGATACCAAGAATCTTAGGTGCCCCGTCTTCAAGACAAAGGTTGATAATGCCGAAATTTGTTTGAAGGGCCGTGTGCTTTAAAAGATTATTAGCTACAACTTCCGGTATGCAGTCTTTTCTTATTTCAATGACTACACGTATCCCTTCTTTGTTCGATTCATCCCTTACATCTGTAATGCCATCAATTACCTTATCGCGGACCAAGGCAGCGATATTTTCTATCATGCTAGCCTTATTAACTTGATAAGGAATTTCGGTAACTATTATACGAGATTTACCATTATCCATCTCTTCGATGTGGTATTTTGAGCGGATAGTAATTGTGCCTTGCCCGGTTGTATAGGCGTCCAATATTCCTTGACGCCCCAAAATGATGCCGCCACTTGGAAAATCAGGTCCCGGTAAATAGTTTTGCATTATTTCGGCAGGAGTCAAAGCTGGGTTTTTAGCAACCGCGATAACGGCGTCGATGGTTTCCGATAAATTATGTGGAGCCATGTTGGTAGCCATACCAACGGCAATGCCTTGTGATCCATTAACGATTAAGTTTGGGAAACGGCACGGCAAGACTTCTGGCTCAACTTCCGTGCCATCATAGTTAGCAACAAAATCAACTGTATCACAATTTATGTCACGGACTAATTCAAGGCTAAGTTTGTTCATCCTAGCCTCGGTATAACGCATAGCGGCAGCTTCATCACCATCAATGGATCCAAAGTTACCATGCCCATCAACTAACGTGTAACGAAGCGAGAATGGTTGAGCCAAACGAACAAGGGTACCGTATAAGGCGGAGTCACCATGTGGGTGGTATTTACCCATGACATCACCAACTATACGAGCACATTTCTTGTATGGCTTGTTTGGCTGCATGCCGGATTCGTTCATGCCGTAGATAATACGGCGTTGAACCGGTTTAAATCCGTCCCTGACATCAGGGATAGCACGGGAGACGATAACCGACATCGAATAATCAAGGAATGCAGTTTTTACTTCTTCTGAAACATCGCGGTCTATCAAGCCAGGGATAATCCCAGAAACGGCAGCCTCGTGCCCAAACATTGCATCTTCGGATTGAAGTCCTTCTTTAGACATTTTTATTTCGGAAGAACTTTCTTTTTCGTCTTCATTAGTTTCGGCTGTTTCGCCGTCAACTATTTTCTTTTCATCGTTTTCCATTCATTATTCCTCCGTTTATATGTCTAAGTTCTTAACAAATTTAGCGTTATCGACAATATATTGACGTCTGGGCAAGACATCGTCGCCCATTAAGTCGGTAAAAGCCTTTTCAGCTTGAGCAGCATCATCTATTGTGATTCTTATCATTTTCCTAGCTTTTGGATCCATAGTCGTTTCCCAAAGTTGGGTTGCATCCATTTCACCCAATCCTTTATAACGTTGGAAAGCAAAACCGGGTTTTAATTGCAATTGCTTTTTTAATACCTCTAGTTGAGCGTCATTGTAGGCGTAATATGAACTGCCTTTATGGTCGATTTTATATAAGGGAGGTTGAGCAATATAAACGTGCCCTTCATCTAAAAGGGGACGCATAAAGCGGTAGAAGAAAGTTAAAAGCAAGATTCTGATGTGGTCGCCGTCAACATCAGCATCGGTCATGATAACTATTTTGTTATAACGGATTTTTGTAACATCGAAGTTGTCCCTTATTCCAGCACCTATGGCCGTAATCATGTTCCCTATTTCGGCATTGGCCCAAATTCTATCTTCTCTAGCTTTTTCAACGTTAAGGATTTTTCCTCTTAAAGGGAGAATGGCTTGTGTTTCACGGTCTCTACCGTTTTTAGCGGAACCGCCTGCTGAATTACCCTCAACAATATATAGCTCACAAATTTCAGGATCTTTAGAAGAACAATCAGCCAATTTTCCTGGCAATGTTGTTATTTCCAATGAACTTTTGCGGATTTTTTCTCTTGCAACCCTAGCAGCATCTCTAGCCTTTGAGGCTAATTGAATTTTTTCGATTATAGATTTTGCTTCTGCCGGATTTTCATAAAGCCATTGGCTGAGCCCATCCCCAACAACGGTAGATACAATTTTCCTGACTTCCGAATTGCCCAATTTAGTTTTTGTTTGGCCTTCATATTGAGGGTTTGGATGTTTAACGGAAATAACGGCAGTCAAGCCTTCGCGACAATCGTCTCCAGTAAAGTTTTTATCATCATCTTTTAAATATTTTTGCTTTCTTGCATAGTCATTAATAATTCTACCCAAGGCAAGATTCAAACCTTCGACATGGGTTCCGCCTTCTTTTGTGGAAATGTTGTTGCAGAAAGAATAAATCCCATTTTGATCATAAGAATCGGTCCATTGTAAAGCAACTTCAGCATAAATTCTTTCCTTTGTCACGCCATCAGCTAAAGTGACTTCTTCTGCGCCCTGGCAATAAATCGGAGAGGGGTTAACGGAAATCTTATTTTGGTCGATATAAGAAACGTATTCCCTAATACCACCATCATATTGGAAGGATTCGGAAACCGGACTTTCACCGCGTAAATCGGTAAGCGTGATTCTTATTCCTCCATTAAGGAAAGCCATTTGCCTCATGTGATTGCGAATGGTTTCATAACTATAAATTGTAGTTTCGGTAAATATAGTTGGGTCTGGTTTAAAAGTTACAGTAGTCCCTCTTTCACTAGAATCTCCAACGCGGGTCAAATGACCGACTGAATGACCCCCGTTTTCAAAACGAAGATGGAATTTCCCACCGTCTCTGCAAACAGTAACATCCATCCATGGGGAAAGGGCATTTACAACAGATGCTCCTACACCGTGAAGACCGCCGGATACCTTGTACCCACCTTCTCCACCAAATTTTCCACCAGCATGAAGAATCGTAAAAACAGTTTCTACGCCTGATAATCCAGATTTTGCAACAACATCAACAGGAACCCCACGACCATCGTCTTTAACGGTTATGGAATTGTCCGGGTTTATTGTTACATCGATGTTTTTACAATATCCAGCCAACGCTTCATCGATTGAATTATCAACGATTTCCCACACCAAATGATGAAGACCAGCAGCGGCCGTTGTGGCAATATACATGCCAGGACGCTTCCTAACAGCTTCTAAGCCTTCCAACACTTGAATGTCACTGCCTTTATAATCGGCTTTTGCCTTCTCCAAGGCCTTTTCGTTTGTCACGTCTTCTTTTACGTAGGTGAAGCGATCTTCTTCCGACACTTGCGTAGAAGAATTTGACACAACCTTTTCTTCTTCTGCCATTTGTTTACCTCCTGGTGGCATTATTCGCGGCTACTTCAATTACCGAAGCGCCTTCGATATTTAAATTTGTAGCGGTTATAAACACTTGTTTGAATCCTTTAACAACGCCTATAAGCCTATTGATGCGATTTTCATCCAATTCACTAGTCACATCATCTAGAACGCAAATTGGTTTCTTATCTTCGCTTTCAATTAGAAGATAGGGCACTAGTTTTAGTGCTAGAACAGCCATTCTGTTTTCCCCTTGGCTGCCATAAGAAGCAATGTCTTTGCCATCAAAACTGAACGAGAAGTCTTCCCTATGGGGTCCAACACCGGTGAAACGATGAGACAAATCGTTTTCTAAAGAGATTTCAAACGCTTTTCGTGCATTCTCGATAAATTGTCCATCTGGTTTAACAAAAGGCCTATAAACTAGTCTAGAGGCTTTAGAATCGCCTCTAAGTTGATGTAGCAGGTTCGGCATGATTTCATTCGAGGAAGCAACATACATCATTCTGTAACGGGTTATCGGGTAAGACGTTTCGATCATTTGGTCCGTTATGACTTGTAATAAGTTTTTGTCGACGCGTTCTTGCTTAAGAAGCGAGTTTCTATCTTTAAGCAATTTGTTATAACGACAAATCAAATTGAAGTAATCGCCTGATTGCTTGGAAATGGCTATGTCTAGAAATGAACGTCTTTTTGATGGGGATTCGGAGAACAATGCGACATCGCTCGGCGAGAACGAGATCACGTTTACCGTTTTCGACAAGTCGCTAAGCCTTGAAACGTTCTTGCCGTTAATCGCTATCCGTTTAGAATTTTTGTCTATTTGGATTTCGATTCTCCTTTTGATGTCACCCTCGGAAATGGAGGCATCTATAAGAGCAAGATGTTTTCCTTCTTTAACGAGTGTTCCATCGTCTGAAGTTCGCCAGCTCCTCGCTAAAGACAAATATTGAATCGCTTCAACTAAGTTTGTTTTTCCAGCGGCGTTTTCTCCAAGAACAAGGTTAAGGCCTGGCGATAGGTTTAGGTCGAGGTTATCGTAAGTGCGAAAATTTCGCAGTCTTATATGGTCTAAAATCATTTCTTGATAACGATCGTTTCCTCATTAACGGTAACAATATCATCAGGATAAAGTTTGCGGCCACGCCTATTTTCTTTTTCCCCATTGACATTAACGCTAGCCGTTAAAAGAAAAGACTTAGCTTCTCCGCCATAGCTTATAATCGAAGCCAATTTTAGAAGTTGCCCAAGTGTAATGTATTCGGTAACGATTGTTACAATTTTGGAGTTATTCATTTTCGACCTTATAATACAAAGATAGTTTACTACTACGTAGTAAAAAATGGTAGACCTTTTCTACCATTTTTCGATGTTTTTTATTTACTTTTATCGCATTAATAAGTGCGCATTGGAGTAATTAATTCAACAACCGATTCATCCTTGCCATTTTTAACGACAAAAGGCTTCATTTCAGCCTGGAAGCAAATCGTAACATCTTCAGATTTCAATGCTTTTATTGCATCTACTACAAACAAAGAGTTAAACGATACTTCAAGCCTTTCTCCGGTGTATTGGAAAGTTTGTATATGCTCATTTGCCGAACCGTTTTCTTGACTTTTTACGGAAACCTCGACGTTATCTTCACTCATTGATAGTTTAATGACCGATTCCCTGTCGCTAGCTAGAACAGAAACCCTTCCCATAGCGGAAAGTAGTTCTTGAGCGTTTACTTCAAGGAAATAATTAAAATTTTGAGGAATGATTGATTTTGTAACCGGGTAATCTCCAGGCACTAAGCAAGAAGAAACTACGGTTCCGTCAAAACTAAATAGTGCTTTTCTATCGGAAATTGCAATTTCAACCGTTCTAGCGTTTTCAAACATATGAACAATATCCAATAAAGCTCTAGCCGGGATATTGCATTTAAAAGAAATATCAGCATCTAAATCAACCGATTTCCTAGATAGCCTAGCTGAATCGGTAGCTGTTGCAACCAATTTGTTATCGCCTGCTTCCAAGTTTAAAGCCGTCAAAATAAAGCGTTGCTCTTTCGTAGAAGCCGCGAACGCGCTTTGTTCTACTAGTTCAGTCAAGGTAGAACAAGGCATCGTAAATACGGTTCCATTCGGTTCTAGGTCGATATCTGGGTATTCTTCCGTGGTAGTGCAGTTTAGTTTAAATGAGGAACGACCATCGTCAATTTTGGCTATTGACTTATCAATTACATCAAAACCAATAATTTCGCCTTCCATTCTTCTAACTATTTCGGTTAGTAAATGGGCGTTTATTAAGGTGGAACCCACTATGGAGTTCGTTATTACGTTTTTTTCGCCAATCATATAAGGAACGGTAGATTTAATTGTCATACTCGAATTGGAACCAATTATTTCCAGTCCCTTTTCATTTAAATCTAATTTCAAAGAAGCCAGTATAGCATTTGGATTCTTTGGCGCTATGGCTTTTCCAGCGCTTAGCAACGCTTTTAGAAATTGTTCCTTGCTTATGTTTAGACGCATGTTTCTACCTCGTAATATATGTTTAATTTATTTATTTAAAGATAATAACAATAATAAGTATTGTGGAAATTGTGAATAACTTTGCTTTTTGGTGCCTTGTTATGATAACACAATCGATTGGTTTCTAAAACCTTTTATTTATAAAATAAACACCCTAAGAAAGTTTGCTTTTTAAATCAGAAATTGCTGCTATCATATCCGGATCGTTTTTCAACGAGTTTTCCACTTTTTTTACACCATTCATCACAGTTGCGTGGTCTTTTCCACCAAACGTTTCCCCTATTTTGATGAATGGGGTGTCTAACATTTCCCTATCTAAGTACATCGCAATATGCCTTGCCATGGCTATTCTGGACGTTCTTATTTTTCCAGTGAGTTGGGAAGGAGTTAATGAATAGTAATCGGAAACGCAGGCTATTATTTTTTCTTCGGTGAGTTTTTGTCCATTCTCGACTTGACTAGTTAAAGTGCTTATTGCCTTTGCGGCCACATCCATTGTTATTCGATTCGTTGACTTAATATTTATTGTATAAAAGATCAGCCTATTTAAAG